>JAYTVF010000176.1:0-23552 GCA_043744155.1 Acidimicrobiia bacterium
CTCTTGGGCGCAACCGCCGGGTTCGATGATCCGGTGGAACGCGCCGATCGCAAGCGTACCGACGAGGCGCTCGCCACCACCATCGAGCGTGACGGTATCGCTGTATTTCTCGACCGTTGGCTCGCTCAGCCCATGTTTGCCGGGGTCCTCGACGCCGACGGAAGCGATCGCCTCGACCGTCTCGGCAACACCGCTTCGGGTCTGGCGTCCTCACTTCGGCTCTGCGGCACTGGCGCGCAAGCGTCCCTGTGGCCCGTGTTAGCTGAGCTCACCATGCCCGTGTTGGTAATGGCGGGTGAGCGGGATGCGAAATTCATCGATCTCGGACGCCGCCTGTCAGCCACTATCGGCACGGCGGCTGGGCGCAGTCGCGGGCCAGGAAGAACTGGTCGGCCGGATGCCGGTGCTGAATTTGCCATCGTGCCCGACGCCGGTCACGCAGCTCATCTCGAGCAGCCCGACGCCTTTCTTGCGCTGCTAACCGGGTGGCTGGCTGATCACCCGACCTTCATTTCTCCCAGGTGACAGCCGTGCGACCCCTCAGGCGCTGAGGACCAGACCGAGGCTGAGGAGTGCGCCGAAGATCAGCTGCACCCGGGCTGTCCCGCCCAGCACCGGTATGAGGTCTTTGCCCTTTGCCCCCCGCATCACCGTGACGATAGGCGGAAAAGCTGCCATGATCGATGCAAGGCTGATCAGCCCGAGTGGCCTCCACAATGCCGTCAGTGAACCGAGCAGATAAGCGGCGGCTAGTAGGCCACGATAGAGGCCTCGCGTACGTTGGTCGCCCAGGCGCACGGCAAGAGTCTTCTTCCCTGCCTGGGTATCTCCTGGTATGTCACGAAGGTTGTTGATGACCAACAGCGCGCACGATAGGCAGCCCATGGCGGCCCCTGCCATTACCGACAGTGCCGTTATCCGGTGCAGCTGCACATAGCACGAGCCGATCGTGGCCACGAGACCGAAGAACACGAACACGAACACCTCCCCCAATCCGAGGTACCCGTACGGCTTGGGTCCGCCGGTGTAGAACCAGCCGGCCAAAATGCTGGCGGCACCAACTACAAACAACTCGGGTCCGACGGCCGCTGCCAATGCTCCCCCGGCCAGTGCGGCGAGACCAAAGGCCGCAAACGCGGCGATTTTCACTGCTTTTGGCTTCTTCAGCCCGGAACCGACCAGGCGAATCGGTCCGACTCGCACGGCGTCGGTGCCCCTGACTCCATCGGAATAGTCATTGGCATAGTTGGTGGCGATCTGCAGAGCCAGTGCCACGATCACGGCAGCGACTGCCCGCCACCACATGACGCCCCCATCGGCATGCTGCCCGACCGCGCACGCGGTGCCGATCACGACCGGCACCACCGAGGCGGGCAAGGTTCGTGGTCGGGCGCCGGCAACCCATGCATTCATTCGCTTTGCCACCTATCGTTCACACTCGACGCAGAGCTTGGCAGGAACCTTTGCGACGTGCCATTGCGACTCTGAAAGGACAGCGCACGATGCGAGAACTGGTTGCGCTGGCTCTGCCGGGTGGACCGGGCTTCGTCGATGCCCTTCGGCGGATCTGGGATGGCGGTGACGCCGCCTTTCCGCTCGACCTGCGACTCCCGCCCTCTGCCCGGATCCGGGCGCTCGATGCTATGGCGCCTGCTTGGGTGATGGATGAAACGGGCGAGCGTAACCCTCGATCTGGGGGTCAATCAGTCGAGGCCGGCGATGCCTTGGTGATGGCGACAAGCGGGTCAACCGGTGACCCCAAGGGAGTAGTGTTGACCCACGATGCAGTAGCGGCCAGCGCGTACGCCACCGCGGCCCGTATCGGACGCGACGCTGCGGATCACTGGCTGGCCTGCCTGCCACTCGCCCACGTCGGCGGGCTCTCGGTCATTACCCGGGCGCTGGCCAACGGAGTGCCCCTGACCGTGCTCCCCCGCTTCGACGCCGCTGCCGTCGCCGCCAGTGGCGCCACCCTGGTCTCGCTGGTGCCGGCCACGCTGCCCCGCGTCAACATCGAACAATTCCGTCAGATCGTGCTCGGCGGGTCACGACCACCGCCCGATCGTCCGGCCAACTGTCTGGCGACGTACGGCATGACTGAGACCGGCAGTGGCATCGTGTACGAGGGGTACGCCCTTGACGGGGTCGAGGTACGAATCGTCAACGGAGAAATCCACGTACGTGGGCCGATGCTGCTTCGGACCTATCGAGACGGTGTGGACCCGAAGTCGGCCGACGGATGGCTGCCCACGGGCGATCTCGGCGCCTTGGGCACCGATGGCCGCCTGTCAGTGTTCGGGCGTCGAGGTGACCTGATCATCACCGGTGGCGAGAACGTGTGGCCCGAGGCGGTCGAGACCGTTCTGGCCCGCCATCGCGGTATTGCCGATGTTGCGGTGGTTGGACGAGCCGACCCGGTCTGGGGCCAAGCGGTGACCGCGTTGATAGTGCCCGTCGATCCCTCCGATCCACCGACGCTTTCCGAGGTACGAGAATGGGTACGATCCGATCTCCCCGTCTTCTGTGCGCCCCATGGTGTCTTCGTGGTGGCGGAAATCCCGCGAACCGCCCTCGGCAAGATCCGCCGAAGCGCCCTCAGCAACCTCATAGGCGAAAACCGCTAGCCATCATCGGACGCCCACCAAAGGAGTCATGGCAGCCGCCGCCCTCAGACGCACGCCGTGCCGGTTAGCGACCACCGCTGACGTCGAGGATGGCGCCGGTGGTGTAGCTCGCCTCATCCGAGAGTAGCCACACAATCGCTGAGGCAACTTCGGCCGCGGTACCCGCCCGCAACATCGGTACCATGGGGGAAATCCACTGCACCCGGTCGGGCTGACCGCCGCTGGCGTGAATGTCGGTGTCGATGATGCCGGGCCGGACCGCGTTCACCCGGATTCCCTCCGTGGCAACCTCTTTGGCCAGCCCGACGGTCAATGCATCGATCGCCGCCTTCGAAGCAGCGTAGTCGACGTACTCTGATGGCCCGCCGAGCACCGCTGCTCGCGACGAGATGTTTACGATTGCCCCACCGGCGTTGCCATACAGGGTCGACATCCGCAGCACGGCCTCGCGAGCACACAGCAGCGAACCGCGCACGTTCACGGCCAGCAACCGATCGATGCGTTCGGTCGAGTATCGGTCGACGCGGCTTTTGGGCGCCACGATACCGGCGTTGTTCACCAGCGCTCGCACAGGCCCCAATTCGTGATCGACGCGGGCAAACATGCGGAGCACGTCAGCCTCGCTGGCAACGTCACCGACCATGGCAATCGCGGTTGCTCCGGCCGCTCGACACGCATCCGCAGTCCGCAGGGCGGAGTCGGAATCCTTCAGATAGTTGATGGCTAGGTCATAGCCCCGCTCAGCCAGCAGCACGGCAGTCGCCGCGCCGATACCCCGAGCACCGCCAGTCACAATAGCCACCGGCCGACCTGGCCGCTCCGGCCGATCCAGTCGATCTCCGCCGGTCGCTTCGGGCGCACCCACCTCAGACCACGCCGCCACGAACGCCGGCACCGCCGTCGATCACGTAGGTGTCTCCGGTGATCCAACTCGCCGCGTCGCTGGCCAGGAACAGGGCCAAGTTGGCGATGTCCTGAGGCTCGCCGAGGCGCCTGAGTGGCTGCTGCGCTGCCAGTTTCTCGCCGAAGTTGTCGACGAGCACCTTGGCGAAATCCGTCTTCACGAGTCCCGGAGCGATGCCGACAACCCTTGTCGGACCGAGTTCTCCGGCCAACTGACGGGTCATGTGGATGACGGCTGCTTTGGTGATGTTGTAGATGCCCAGCCCAGCTTCGGTTCGTAACCCACCGACCGAGGCCAGGTTGATCATCACCCCCGGGTTCTCCTTCATCCATGCCTCCCAGACCGCCGCACTAAAGAACAGGGGCCCTTTCAGGTTGACATCGAAAGTCTTGTCGAACTGCGGCTCGCTGACACCGAAGGAGCGGCCGTAGTACGGGTTCGTGGCGGCATTGTTCACGAGAATGTCGATCGATCCGAATCGCTCCATCGTCGCCGCAACACACGCTCGTGCGTCATCGACCTTGCCGACGTTGGCCGCGAACACCGCTGTCTCTCCGGGAATGGTGGCCGCAACGGCTTCGAGCGCGTCGAGTTTGCGAGAGCACAGCATCACCTTGGCCCCGGCATCAACGAAGGTTCGAGCGATCGCCTCGCCAATGCCGCGCGATGCCCCGGTGACGAGAGCAACTTTTCCATCGAGTCTCAGTTCCATGTTCAGCGACTGTATCGAGGTCCGGGTGTCACGGACCGAACCGGCGTGCCGGCTCGACGAGCCCCTAGCCTCAGAGCCATGAATCGCCTGGGCCAGGAAACGTCACCGTATCTGCGACAGCACGAGGACAATCCCGTCAACTGGTACCCCTGGGGTGCTGAGGCGTTCGCTGAGGCTACGGCTCGTGCGGTGCCGATTCTGCTCTCGGTCGGCTATTCGGCCTGCCACTGGTGCCACGTAATGGCGCACGAGTGTTTCGAAGATGCCGAGGTGGCCGACACGATGAACCGCCTGTTCGTCAACGTGAAAGTCGATCGGGAGGAACGCCCCGACGTCGACGCGGTCTACATGGATGCGGTGCAGGCCATGACCGGGAGCGGCGGCTGGCCGATGACCGTATTCATGCATCCCGACGGCCGGCCGTTCTTCGGCGGCACCTACTTCGCCAAGCCCAATTTCCTCCAACTGATGCAAGCCGTCGACACCGCCTGGCGAGAACGTCGAGGCGACTTGGAGGACCACGGGAATCAACTCGCGGCTGCACTCGCTCGCAGCAGCGAGATTGAGCCGGCGACGGGCATACCTGCGCTCGACGTCGTACACACCGCACTCGCCAAGTTGGCCGCGCAATTCGACCCGACCTGGGGAGGATTCGGTTCCGCGCCGAAATTCCCTTCCTCGATGAGTCTCGATCTCGTCCTGCGGGCCTATCGGGCCACGGGTGATGCCGACGCGCTCGCCATCGTCACGCGCAGCCTCGAAGCAATGGCCTGCGGTGGTATCTATGACCACCTCGGTGGCGGCTTCGCTCGCTATTCCACCGACGCTGAGTGGCTGGTGCCACACTTCGAGAAAATGCTCTACGACCAGGCGCTCCTTGTGCGGCTATATACCCGTGCCTGGCAAGTAACCGGTGACATTCGATGGCGTGAGGTGGTCGAGCAAACCATTGGCTATGTGCAGCGCGACCTCGGTCAGCCTGAGGGTGGCTTTTCGTCGGCGGAGGACGCCGATTCCCTTGACGAGCACGGCCACAGCCGCGAAGGCCGATTCTCCACATGGACGGTTCAAGAGATCCGAGACGTACTCGGGGCGAGCGCGGATGCGGCGATCGATTGGTACGGCGTTACCGACATCGGGAATTTCGAGGGTCGCAACATCTTGTTCAGACCTATCGGCGCGCCCTTGGCCCGACCCGACAATATCGAGACGGCCAGGCTCGCGCTGTTCGCCGCCCGCCTCCCCCGCCCGCGTCCCGGCCTGGATGACAAGGTGGTGGCCGAATGGAACGGCCTGATGGTAACCGCCATAGCCGAGGCCGGTGCCGCCATGGCGCGAACCGACTGGGTCGCAGCCGCCGAGCAGACGGCGGACTTCTTGTGTGATCATCTACGGGTCGACGGTCGCTGGCGCCGATCATGGCAGCGTGAGGCAGGCGCCAGACATGACGCCGTCGCCGCCGACCATGCGGCCCTGGCTGAGGCCTTCCTGGCGCTCGCCGCCGCCACCGGCAAGGCCAAGTGGCTCGCCGAAGCCCAAGCCGTCACCGATGCGCTTCTCGACAGATTCTGGGATGCCGACAACGGTGGGGTGTTCACTACGGCCCACGACGGCGAGCAGCTGGTAGTTCGTCAGAAAGATGTGATGGATAACGCCACCCCATCAGCCAATTCGATGGCCGCCAACGCGCTCTACCGGATAGCGGCGCTGACCGGCGAGCGCCGCTATCACGAACATGCCAACCGCATCCTCGAATTGGTCGGTCGGCTCCTGCCTCAGGCACCCGCTGCCTTCAGCCACATGCTGGCCGCGGTCGACATGGCAGGCATCGGGTTGTCGGAAATCGTCATCGTCGGCGATCGGCCCGATTTGGTGGCCGCCGTGCACCAACGATGGCAACCGAATGCGGTGTTGGCCTGGGGCGAACGGTTCGAAAGCCCGCTCTGGCACCACCGCCAAGATGGTCTGGCGTACGTGTGCCAGCAGTTCGCCTGCCGGGCTCCGGTTGCCACCGTCGAGGAACTTCTCGCACAATTGGGGACACCATGAGCGATCAAAAGATCGGCCGATACACCACCGTGCTTACCGGCGAGCACAACGGCAAGTATCCCGATGGTAACTCGGTGTTGATTGAGGGTCCGCACGGCGTAGTATTGATCGACCCTTCGCTGTCGGTGAACGGCCGAGGTGGGGCGGGCGTCGAGGTTGACCGAGTGCTCGTGAGCCATGCGCACGAGGACCACATGAGCGGCCTCCATTGCTTTCCGACGGCGTCCGTTCACGCCCATTATGAAGATCTGCTTGGCCTGCACAGCATCGACGGTCTTATGCATCTGTACGGCATGTCACCGACCGCCGAGACCGAGTGGCGAGACTCGGTCCGCGACCGATTTCACTATCGTGCTCGCCCCGACGCCACCGGGTTCGACGACGGCGACGTGTTTGACCTCGGCGGCGGGGTAGTAGTGCGCTGTGTGCACCTGGCTGGTCACACCCGCGGTCACTCTGGCTTCTTCCTTGAACGAGAGGGTGTGTTTTTCGTAGGTGACATCGACCTCACCGGCTTCGGGCCCTACTACGGCGATCACTGGTCGAGCCTGGTCGATTTTGAAGCGGCGATCGCCCGCGTTCGCACCATCGAGGCACAGACGTACATCACGTTCCACCAAAAAGGCGTGATCGACGGTCAGGCCACATTCAACGCTCTCTTGGACAGATATGGCGCCGTCATCGGTCGACGCGAGGCGGCCATGCTGGGCTTCCTCGCCGAGCCGCATACCTTGAACGAGATGGCTGCCCACCGCTTTATGTATCGACCTGGCGTCGAGGGTGTGTATTTCGATGACGCAGAGCGACGCTGCGCCCGCCTGCATCTCGATCGACTGCTGGCCTCCCGTGCGGTCATCGAGGTGGAGCCTGGTCTGTATCGGTCGGCCTAGCCCCGATATTGAGGCCTCGTGTAGGCACGACCTAGCCCCAGACCTCGTTTAGGTACGTTTAGGCCCAGCCGCCATAGTGCACGATGTCATCAACCGATCGCTTCGGCCGTTTGGCCGACCGACCCGCCTCTGATGGCAGCGGATATCCAAGCGCGATCGCACCGATGAGTTGCCGGTCGTCGGGAACTCCAAGCGAGGCGCTCAAGGCGACTTGTCGTTCGAACACGCCGAAAAACAGAGCGCCGAGGCCAGCATGGTGTGCAGCGAGTAGGAACGTCATCGTGAAAAATCCGGTGTCAACGAGCCAGTAGGGCACGGCCCAGGCATCGGCCTCGGAAAGCCCAGTTGCCGCCTTCTCCGGCTCAGCGTACCGAGCAAGGTAGGCGCCCCGGTCAGCGTACGGCAGCACGATGACCGGCGCCGACAACAGGCCCTGCCATCGAAACGTTGCCCGCCGCTCTGGCGGCATAGTTACGTCCCAAAAACGCGCTGTCTCGTCGTCTTGGAGCACAACCAGATCCCAGCCCTGGCTGTTGCCCGCGCTAGGTGCTCGACGGGCGAGGTCGACGAGACCTTCGATGACCTCGACAGGGACCTTGCGGTCTTCAAAGGCCCGCACCATCCGCCGGGCCCGTACGACCCGGTCGAAGTCCAACTACCGAGCGCCCAGTTTCACGAGGCTCTCGGCCATGACCCAGCCGCAGGCGATCAGTGAATCGCCTCGCTGGGCATCGATGCCGACAAACAACGCCGCAATCGTGGCGTCGATCTGCGCCGGGTTCGACGTGTCATGATCGAGATGGTTGGGAATGATGCCGTCACCTTTGACTTGGAACGACTTTTCGTCATAGTGGGCATCGACGCCGAAGCGCTTGGCTAGCCTCCGGCCCCAAGCTCGCTCCTCGCCCACCGGGCGATGGTCGGGCCGAGGCACGATGTCGGTGAGCGCACGGAAGGCCTCGAAACCCGAGACGGTCGTGAATCTGGTACCGACCAGCACGTCTTCGTCGGGAAAGGCCATAAGCGCCCGATGATACGCCTCGCTCATCAGCCCCTTGAGAACGGAGTCTCGGCGCACCGTTTTACGCACGCTGACCAACCCCAACAGCACGCATGGCGTACCACCAATGCGTTCAAGCGTGGAAAACATGACGCCGTGCAACTTGTCCTCGATGTGCGCCGTGGTAGACAGGACCCAGTCCTCCTTCGCCTTGGAGAAATGGCCCACACCGAAATCAACCGCGGTTCCTGCACCCATGTCGGCCATTTCGACCAACTCGGTGTCAGTAAGCGCAGTGCAGTCCTTGGTGTCGATTTGGATTGTCATCGATTGAGACCGCTCCCGATTGAGAAAACAGGCCCGGAAAAGACCGAATTACGGGTAGAAAATGTCGAGCGTCACAGGACACGCAACACCACCATTCTGCCATTGTTTCGACCGCAACGGTCAATCGGAGCGCGTAATGGCTAGAGCAGCACGGCATCGTGCCCGAACACCACCCGCAGCTCGCCTACCACCCGGTCGACGTCAACACAGAAGTCATCGGTGAGCCGCAGCACCTTACCTTGGCCAATGTGGAGGTAGACCGGGGATTGGCCGGGATGTTCGTTCAGCAGCATCTTGAGGGTGTTGATTCGGTCCTCGGACAGGCCGTGAGCAGCCAGTTTGAGACGCAGCGGGGGTGCACCGTCGACGATGCCGTCGAACACTTCGATGTCCTGGCAGAGCAGCTTTGGCGTCTCGTCCCGGGCCTCCAAACGGCCACGAACGATAACCACCGCGTCGTCGACCAGCTTGTGCCCGTGCTCGAGCATCGTCCGAGAAAAAACCGTGACTTCTACCGAAGACTGCAGATCCTCGAGCACGAAAACGGCCATCGGGTCACCCTTTTTGGTGAACTTGCGCTGCAGACCGGTGATCACGCCACCCATGGCAACCCCGGCAGCATCACCCCGCTCGCAGATGTCGAAAATTGATCCATCCGTGCGGCGCTTCAGGGCGTGTTCGGCACCGAGCAGCGGATGATCCGACACGTACAGGCCCAGCATCTCCTTCTCGAACTTCAGCTTCAGCTTCTTGTCGAACTCGCTGTCGGGGATGAGGATGCGCTGCATGTCCGAAGGGGCGGCCGCGGTCTCCAGACTGGCGAAGAGGTCGAACTGGCCTTCAGCCTCCTTTCGCCGCCGCACCATAACCTGATCGATAATCTGCTCAAACACACCCAGCAGACCCTTGCGTCGGTGGCCGAGGGCATCGAAGCCGCCGGCTTTGATCAACGATTCGATGGTGCGTTTGTTCAGAACATTCGGGTCGACTCGCTCGACGAAGT
Source organism: Acidimicrobiia bacterium (assembly GCA_043744155.1). Classification (GTDB taxonomy): domain Bacteria; phylum Actinomycetota; class Acidimicrobiia; order Acidimicrobiales; family Ilumatobacteraceae; genus JANMCE01. The sequence continues at coordinate 9,510 of JAYTVF010000176.1, forward strand.
CGTAGAAGCTGGCAAACGGCCCGTTCTTCTTGCGTTCCTGAACGATGAGGCTGACAAGGCCCTCCCCCACGTTGCGTACGGCCGACAAACCGAACGGGATCGCCCCCGGCGAATTAGCGGCGACCGTGATGCCCGGGGGAAGCTCGGCGGGCGCCAGCGCCACGAAGTCAGAGTCCGAGACGTTGACGTCGGGGTTCAATACCTTGACGTTCATGGTGCGGCATTCGGCCAGATACACCGCAGCCTTGTCGAGGTTGGTCTTCACCGACGTCAGCAGGCAGGCCAGGTACTCGACGGGATAGTGCGCCTTGAGATACGCCGTCTGGTAGGCAATGTAGCCATAGCCGTAGCTGTGGCTCTTATTGAAGGCGTAGTCGGCGAAGGGTTCGATGATGTCGAAGAGTTCGGTGCCCAACTTGTTGCCATAGCCCGTCGTCTCACAGCCGTCGACGAACTTCTGGCGTTCTTTCGCCATGATCTCGCGGACCTTCTTGCCGCAGGCCTTGCGCAGGTTGTCGGCCTCGGCCAGCGAGTACCCGGCAAATTTCTGGGCCACTCGCATGACCGACTCCTGGTAAATCATGAGCCCGTAGGTGTCACCCAGAAGCTCTTGCGCCTCCGGGTGAATGTAGGTAATGGGCTTGCGGCCGTTCTTTCGGTCGGCGTAGTCGTTGTGCATGTTGGCGCTCATGGGGCCGGGTCGGTAGAGCGCCACGAGAGCGGCAACGTCATCGAAGGATGTGGGTGCCAGCGACCGCATGAGGGCGCGCATCGGCCCGCCTTCAAGCTGGAACACGCCGATTGAGTCACCGCGTCGCAAAAGCGCCAGGGTGGGATCATCGTCAAGGGCGATGACATCGATGTCGAACAACGGATCCTTGGCGGCCCGAATCATCTGCACCGTGTCTTCGATAACGTCGAGGTTTCGCAGACCGAGGAAGTCCATCTTCAACAGGCCCAACTCTTCGACCCCGTGCATTTCATACTGCGTCACGACGGGTGAATCCTCTACCGGTTTGCCCGCTTCAGGCTTTCGCTGCACCGGGAGGTAGGTGGTGAGCGGATCCTTGGTGATCACCACTGCCGCGGCATGGATACCGTCACCGCGTCGCAAGCCTTCCAATCCGCGAGCCACATCGACCACGGCGCGAACCTCGGGGTCGGTGTTGTACATCTCACGCAATTCGGCCGCCGCCTTGTAACCATCGGCGAACTTCGCGTGCTCATCGAGGCAGGCATACAGGGGCGTGTCCTTGCCCATAACCAGCGGCGGCATCGCCTTGGCGGTTTTGTCGCCCACGCCATAGGGGTAACCGAGCACGCGCGCCGCGTCACGCACCGCAGCCCGGGCCTTGATGGTGGAGAACGTCACGATCTGCGCCACCCGGTCACGGCCGTATCGCTCGGCGGCGTAGCGGATCATCTCGTCTCGGTAGCGAGAGTCGAAGTCCATGTCGATGTCGGGCATCGACACACGTGACGGGTTCAGGAATCGCTCGAACAGAAGGTCGTACTTGATCGGATCGAGGTCGGTGATGCGCAGCGTGTAGGCCACCGCACAGCCGGCGGCAGAACCGCGGCCCGGCCCGACCCGAATACCCATGTCACGGGCGTGCTTGATGAGATCCCAGACGATGAGGAAGTACGACGAAAAGCCCATATCGCCGATCACCTTCAGCTCGTACGCCAGCCGTTCGAGGGCTGCGGCAGGCAAGGTGTCACCCCAGCGCATCCGGGCGCCTTCGAATGTCAGATACTCCAGGTATTGGGCGTCGTTTTCGTACCCGGGCGGCAGCGGGAAGTTGGGCAGCAGCACGTTGCCGAACTCGATCTCGAGCTCGCACCGCTCCGCGATCCACAGCGTGTTGTCGCACGCTTCAGGAATTTCGCGAAAGAGGTGGCGCATCTCGGTGGCGGGCTTGAGGTAGTGCTCCTCACCCTCGAACTTGAACCGTTTGGGGTCAGCCATCAGCGAGTTTGTCTGTACACACAGCAAGGCGTCGTGGGCGACATGGTCCTTGCGGTGGGTGTAGTGCGAATCGTTGGTGGCAAGAATCGGCGCATTGATCTTCTTGGCGATCTGCAATAACCGCGGGTTGGTCTCGCGCTGGGCCGGCAAGCCATGGTCCTGAATCTCTACGAACAGGTTGTCACGGCCGAAGATGTCCTGCAGCCGGCCGGCATGCTTTAGGGCCAAGGCCTCATCACCATTGAGCAGGGCCTGCAACACATGGCCACCGAGGCAACCAGTGGTCCCGATGAGGCCCTCGTGGTACTTCTCCAGTAGTTCCCAGTCCATACGGGGCTTGTAGTAGTAGCCCTCGAGGAACGCCAGACTGGACAGCTGAATGAGGTTTCGGTAACCGACCTCACTCTCGGCTAGCAAAATCATGTGGTAGTAGAGCTTCTTGCCGCCCTCAGTCTCACCGCCGGAATCATCGACTCGACCGCGCCGTGAAGGTCGTTCCTGGCGCGACTCGTGGGCCAGATACGCCTCGGTGCCGATGATGGGCTTCACCCCGAGTTTGCGACACTCCTTGTAAAAGTCGAGAACGCCGTACATGTTGCCGTGATCGGTGATACCGATGGCCGGCTGGCCATCGGCGGCCGCCGCGGCCACAAGTTCGTTCAGACGCGCCGCCCCATCGAGCATCGAGTATTCGGTGTGGACATGCAGATGGGTGAACGAATCGGTCACGGTTTACAGATAGGTGCCGGGGCGATCATTTCCCAACATCGGCGCCGCCGGTTGAGAGGGCGCGGCCGGAAGCTCGCCACGCATCTGATCGAGCTGTTGACGAGCGGCCAATTGTTGCGCGAACAGGGTCGCCTGGATCCCGTGAAACAAACCCTCAAGCCAACCGACCAACTGCGCCTGGGCGATGCGCAACTCGCCATCGGTTGGTGCCTGCGAGCCGAAGGGGTGGGCCAAGCTGCGGAGCTCTTTCTGCAAGTCGGGTGACAAGGCGGTCGCCAATTCGGCTACCGATCGGTCATAAATGGCAGCCAACCGATGGCGACTGGCCTCATCGAGCGGGGCCGATCGAACCTCGTCCAACAACTGCTTGACCATCGAGCCGATTCGCATGACCTTGCCGGGTTGGCCGATGGTTTCGGTGGCCTCCGCCTCTACCGATTCGGCAACGTCGGGGACGACAAGTGTGCCTCGCTCGGCATGGTCTGTCGGGTGTTTCTGGGTCATTGCGCTCGCTCTCTTGTCCTTCGCTGGCACCCCGTCGAAACGGGCGCGAATTGGTTCTGGCCCATCATCGCTCACCCCGTGCCGCCAAAAGCGGCACCAGCATTTCCTCGGGGGTCAAAGATCCGTGGCGGGACACTAGAGCAAAGGGTCCACTATCGGCCGGGTCGTCGAAGCTGATATCTATGAACGGCACCAAGGCAACGTCGCCCAGGCGTGACCGGGCGGCAAGCGAGACGTGTGGGCCGAACCAGCCAAGATCGAGCACTTCCTGAACGCTCTTTACCCATGCGTGGTGCTGGTGTAGTTCAGCCGACGATGCGAGCAGATCGCCGGCGGCGCCCGTCCGGCTGTGAAGCCAGCGAAAGCGACCCTCTCCCGATTGACTCCGCACGAGGCGCTGCAGAGCGGGCCCGAGTGATTCGGTGCGATCGCCGACAATGACCTGACCGTGGTCGGCCGTGACCAGCAGTACGGCATCGGGAGGCAGAACCTGAAGCACATCGGCGACCAGTCGGTCGGCGGCCACGACTTCAGCGGCGTACGCGGGGCCAAATCCGAACTCGTGGGCCACCTTGTCGATACCGTCGTAATAGGCGTACACGAACGGTTCGCCAGCTTTCACGGCACTGGCGACCTGCGCGATCAGTGTCGACGGCATCCGCCATCCATGGTGGCGAACCCCAGCAAGATGGGCCGCCGTGAATCCGGATCCTGCGAAATCGGCTCTCGTAACCGCAGGTATCGAAGCACCGAGGAAGGCCGGGATCGGTTGGACATATGCGGGACGAATCCGCTTTCGGGCGTCACCGCTGGCCGTACCCCACCGAAGCACATTCAAAACCTCGCCCTGAACCTCTATCCGGTAGCCAACGATCCCGTGCTCTCCGGGGGTCAACCCCGTCGTGATCGAGGTGAGAGCGGTGGCCGTCGTCGACGGAGCGATGGTGGTGATGGCCCGTCCGGTCATCCGCATCAACGTGGGACACAGGGTCGCGTTGTCTTGCATTTGCAGCCATCCAAGCCCGTCAAGCACCAGCAGCACGACCTGGCTGGCCCGCGTCACCGGTCCCGGCATCCAGTCGGGCATCGACCGTGTGCCTCCCGGACCAAGCAGCGCCGGTACCAGTGATGAGACGCATCCCTGCCCGTACGCAGGTGCGAGAGGTTCCGGTGCCATCCGGTCAGGCTACGCCCCGGTGACCATCACACTCCACCAGGCTACGGATTGCTCGACGAAGGCGTTACCATGGCCGCGTGCGAGTTTCTACCCGTGGCGATTATGCGTGCAGGGCACTGTTGTCCCTGGCGTTGCATGCCACCGAGTCCGGACCGACATCGGTTCGAGATATTGCCGAGCGCACGGGCTTGCCGCAGCCCTATCTTGAGCAGATTCTGTTAGCGCTGAAGGGCTCGGGTCTGGTTCGATCCAAGCGTGGCGTGGGCGGCGGCTATGTTCTGGCCCGACCAGCTGAGGAGATTCGACTCTCCGACATCGTGAGCGCCGTCGATGGCCCGATAACCGTAGGTGATTTCGGTGAACCCCATGCCAATGGTGCCTGCGATCATGAGGGGCAGTGCGTGCTGCTTTCGGTCTGGTCGACGACCGGTGATCACATGCGACGCCTGCTCGACGGCTTCACGTTGGCAGCCGTACGCGATCAGGCCCGCGGTGGCAATACCCTGAGCCTGCCCGAAGTGGTTACGAGCAGCGGCTGAGCACGGCCACCATGTCGGCCGCGATCGGTGCATCGAACTCGACAGTACCGCCGGTACCGGGGTGTGCGAAGGCCAGGTGGTGCGCATGCAACATCGGACGCTCGGCTCCGGGAAGCTCTCGCCGGCGTCCGTACATCGTGTCGCCGACCACGGGGTGACCAATGCCAGTCAAGTGGACACGGATCTGGTGCGTACGGCCCGTCTCGAGCCAGCAGTTCACCTGCGACATCTCCTTTGGTTCACGAAAGCGGTGGGTCACCTCATAGGTGGTCCGCGCTCGCTTGCCATCAGCGACGATGGCCATCTTCAACGGATCCTTGGGCCGACGCCCAATCGGCGCGTCAATAGTGCCAGAGTCGTGCTCGGGCGATCCCCACACCAGTGCGGCATAGCGTCGGGTCACTGCGTGCACGCTGAGTTGCTCGACGAGCGTTTCGTAGGCGTGCTGGTTTCGAGCAACCACCATTAGCCCCGAGGTACCCTTGTCGAGTCGGTGAACAATGCCGGGGCGCAATCGTTCGCCCACCGACCGAATCTCAGGGTAACGAGCCAGCAACCCATGCACCAAGGTGCCCGACTCGTGGCCATGACCAGGATGCACTACGAGGCCATCTTGTTTGTTGATCACGATGACGTGATCGTCGGCGTAGAGCACCTCGACCGCGACCGTCGGATCGGCCGTCAGCATCTCCGCTTCGGTCGTCCCCATCTCTGGGGCGTCGACGGTCTGGCCTTCTTCGAGGCGAATCTTGCCCGAGAGCTCCACCCGATCATCGACCAGCACGACGCCCGACGACACCAAAGTGGCGGCTTCGGTTCGGCTGCGCCCGGTAATCATGGCCACGATGCGGTCGAGTCGCTCACCGGCGAGCGAGGAGGGAATCGTTTCGATCATAACGCAGCTCGATCCCGACGACCATGCCGCCATGATTCATACATAAGGCATGCCGCGCCCACAACAACGCCCATATCGGCGACGTTGAAGACGGGCCACCACTGAAAGTCGATGAAATCAATCACTCGGCCGGAGAGAAAGCCATCCTCAGCTCGGGCCAACCGGTCGATGACGTTACCGAGGGCGCCACCCATCACCAGGCCCACGCATACAACGTAGAGAGGCGACCGCGGTTGGCGCAGTGACCAGGCCAGGAAGCCCACGACCACAAGTGCGACGGCCGCGATGATCGGACCCTTGCCAAGCCCTTGCGAAAAGGCCATTCCGCTGTTGTGATGCAGGAGAAACCGTAGCGTCCACGTCACATGGCGCGCTCCTCCGTCGGCGAGTGCCGTCTCGGCCCACGCCTTGGAGACCTGATCAAGAAGAAGGATCGCTGACGCGACGCCCGCTGCGAGAAAGAGGCCACGACGGACCGATGCACGAGGCCGTTCAGCCACGACATCGGCAACCGCACTGTCCATCACCGTGATCCGAGCCCGCCGACCTTTTCCTGCACAAGTTCGGTTGCCCACGGCAGCGCCTCAAGACGCTCTTTGGGAATCGGCAGGCCAGAGATCAGGGAATAGCCGTAGCTCTTGTCCTCGATACGCAACAGGGCCGCGTCGATGTCGGCCACCATCTGACGAGCCTGGGCCGAGAGCGCCAAATCCCGGTCGCGTTCGGCCGAAAGGCTGTCGCCTTCGCCCGATTCCTCGTCGAACTGCACGTCGCCTGGGTCGAGATCTTCCATCAGTGATGCCGCTTCGCCTTCGAGACGGTCGGCCTGACCAACGAGCTGCACCCGCTCATCTAGCAGCAGTTGTCGTTGCACCGACAAGAACTCATCTCCGAAGTCCGATGCCTTCCGGACGTAGGGGGCTGGCTTCGGAACGACTTTTCTGACTGTGTCGGTCATGGCCGTACTCGGGCTGGTGTTAACGACGTGCGTTGCTGCGCTGGCTGCTGCTTTCGCCGGAGGCTTCGCCATGGTGATCCATCCTTTGGGCTATGGAAGGCCACACAAGGTAGCTGGTTGCGACGCGACAGATCAACGCACGAGACGTTAATATGAAGATTTCAGCTGCATTTCGACAATATCTTGAGAGTTCGACCGGATGTGTTAGCTGACAACCACGACGAGTTGCGGTTGTTCGGCCTGATCGTCCACGGCTAAGACCACCGAAGTGGTGAGGGTCTCTCCCGTCACGAAGGCCGAGTACTCGTTGAACGCCTCGATCCAGGGCGTGGACGCCGTGACCCGAAGCGAGATGCGGTCGCTGACGTGAAGCCCCGCATCACGTCGAGCCTGCTGCACCAACCGAACCAGATCGCGTGCGAGCCCTTCGCGTTCGAGCGCGGGTGTCACATCGGTATCAAGAGTAACGACGCCGTCCCCGCTCGAGAGCAGCGCGCTTGACGCAGGGTCCGTAGGCACCAAACCAAGCTCATATTCACCGTCGTGGAGTCGCTCGCCCCCGACGACGGGATGCTCACCGGACGCCAAGCTGTAGTCACCCTTGCGGAAGGCTCCCATGACTCGTTGCATGCGATCACCCAAACGGGGACCGAGAGTGCTGGGCAACAGCTTTAGTTCGAAGCGGGCGCCGGCGTTGATGTTTTCGGTAAACGCTAGGGTCTTGACGTTCACTTCGTCGCGGATGATCGCTTCGAATGCCAGCAGCGCCGTGGCGTTCGGCGCCGTCACGGTGAGCTGCTGTAGTGGGAGGCGAACGCGCAAGCCTCGTGCCTTGCGAACGCTCGAGGCGGTGGAACACACGTCACGAACCCGGTCCATCGACGCCACAAGGGCGGCGTCTTGCGGCAGAACGTCTGCATTCGGCCACTCGGCAAGGTGTACCGAGTCAGTTCCGGTCAGCCCCGTGAAGATCTCCTCGGTCACCAGCGGTAGCAACGGCGCAGCCACGCGGGTCAGCACGTGGAGCACCGTGTACAACGTGTCGAACGCGTCGCCGCTGTCGCCGGTCGTGCCGCCAGTCGTGTCGAACGCGTCGCCGCTGTCGCCGGTCGTGCCGCCCCAGAACCGGTGGCGGCTACGTCGGACGTACCAATTGGTCAGAACGTCGAGGAACGAGCGAACTGATCCACACACTGCGAACAGGTCGTAACGGTCCATGGCTTCGGTAGTGTCGGCCACCAAATCGTGGGCTTTAGCCAGGATGTACCGGTCGAGCACACCGGTTTGGTCGGTGCGCCAACGGGCCCGGTATGTGCCGCTGCCGACGCTGTTGGCGTACAAGGTGAAAAAGTACCAGGTGTTCCACAACGGCAACATCACCTGGCGAACGCTGTCTCGTATCCCCTGCTCTGAGACGATCAGATCGCCGCCCCGCAGGATTGGCGATGACATGAGGAACCAGCGCATGGCATCGGCACCGTGCGTCTCGAACATCTCGTAGGGATCCGGGTAGTTCCGCAAGCTCTTGGACATCTTCTGTCCGTCGTTGCCGAGCACTACGCCGTGGGCCATACACGTGCGAAATGCCGGGCGATCGAACAAGGCGGTCGCCAACACGTGCAGGGTGTAGAACCAGCCGCGCGTCTGTGCGATGTATTCGACGATGAAGTCACCTGGGTAGTGGTTGTCGAACCAATCCCGGTTCTCGAACGGGTAGTGCACCTGCGCAAAGGGCATCGAGCCCGATTCGAACCAACAGTCGAGTACCTCGCTCACCCGGCGCATCATCGATTGGCCCGTGGGGTCATCGGGGTTCGGTCGCACCAGTTCATCGACGTGGGGACGGTGCAGATCAGTGACCGGCACACCGAAATCACGCTCGAGTTCGGCTAAGGAGCCATAGACGTCGAGGCGTGGGTAGAGGGGGTTGTCGCTCTTCCAGACCGGGATGGGAGAACCCCAGAAACGATTCCGACTGATCGACCAATCCCGGGCGTTACCGATCCATTTCCCGAAGCTGCCCGCCTTGATGTGTTCGGGCACCCAGGTGATGTCCTGGTTCAGCTCCACCATGCGATCCTTGATTTTGGTGACCTCGACAAACCACGATGAGATGGCGCGGTACACCAGGGCGTTGTTGCATCGCCAGCAGTGCGGGTATGAGTGGTCGTAGCTATCGAGTCGTACCAGAAGCCCGGCATCGCGCAGACGCCGCACGACGGGCGTGTTGGCCTCGAAGACTTGCAACCCTTCGAAATCGGGCACGTCAGCCGTGAAGCGACATTGCGAGTCGACCGGCACGACAACCTCGATGCCGGCTGTCGCGCACACGATCTGGTCGTCCTCGCCAAAGCCCGGGGCCAAGTGCACGACGCCGGTGCCGTCCTCGGTCGTGACGAAATCACCGAGCAACACCTGGTGCGCGTTCGGTCGGCCGGCAAAGTAGGCAAACGGTGGCGTATAGGTACGTCCGGCGAGTTCTCGACCGAGCAGCATGCCAACCTGGCCATACCCGTGGAGCTCCTTGGCATAACCCCCGACCCGCGCCTCGGCCAGGATCACCCGATGACCGTCGCGTTCCATGACGGCGTACGCCACCTCGGGGCCAACGGCGGCGGCCAGGTTCGACGGCAGCGTCCAGGGCGTGGTCGTCCAGATCCAGAGATCCTCGCCCGATTGGAGCCGGAACGCCACTGTCACGGCCGGATCCTGACGATTCTTGTACACGTCGTCCATGCGGGTTTCTGTATTGCTCAGCGGCGTCTCGCACCGGAAGCAGTACGGCAATACCTTAAATCCTTCGTACACCAAACCCTTGTCCCACAGAGTCTTGAAGGCCCACATGACGCTCTCCATGTACGGAAGGTCGAGCGTCTTATAGTCGTTGCCGAAGTCGACCCAACGGGCCTGGCGGGTGACGTATCGCTCCCACTCGTTGGTATAGCGCAGCACGCTGGTGCGGCACACGTCGTTGAACGCCGCGACGCCCATCTCTACGATCTCGGACCGATGGTGGAGGCCGAGCTGCTTCTCCGCCTCGACTTCGGCGGGGAGGCCGTGACAATCCCAGCCGAATCGTCGCTCCACCCGACGGCCACGCATGGTCTGGTAGCGCGGCACAACGTCCTTGACATAGCCGGTCAGCAGGTGTCCGTAGTGGGGCAGGCCGTTGGCGAAGGGAGGGCCGTCGTAGAACACGAATTCGTTATCACCATTGATGCCTGCAGGCCGTTGGGCGACCGAATCGACAAAGGTGTGATCCGCTTCCCAACGATCCAGCACCCGTCGCTCGATGGCGGGAAACGATGCCTGAGCGTCAACGGTGGGGTAAGCGGTCGGTTCTGTCATGGTGTCTCCTGGCGCGCCAAAGCGCCGAAATCGCCTGCGTGGCCGCCAATGATACCTGGCCGACTCGCAAGCGGGCGGACCCAAATACGGTGTCGGTCGAGCGGGTGGATCAGGCGACCGACCAACAATCGAGCGGGGGGATCAGGCGACCGACCAAGGGTCGACGGTCGGCACCTCGCCGGTAGCCCACCCCTCGGGAATCGGAATGTCGGCGTCGACATGACCGGCGAGTCGAACCGGTGGTGACGCAAATGCCGATTCGGCCGATGACGACATCGCCCTACCCGTGTCAGGTGCCGTGTTATTGGGCGCCGCCGAAGCAGCTAACGGCGGTTGCGGTTGCGACGATCCCAGAGATGACGAGCCCGACAATGCCGAGTACGACGGGGCCGGACGATAGGCAAGCGTTCCAAGGCCCTCTGGCGAGCGCAGCAGCCTCTGCAGTGACTCGATGACCGCAGCAACCCGTTCGCGCTCAGCCACGATGCCTTCGTTCAGTTGATCAACCTCGGCCTGCAACGCGAAACGACGGTCGTTCAGCGAACGCAGCTCGGATTCGGCGTGATTGCGGGCCATGAGCTCGGATTGTCGCAGCGTCTCAGCAGCCTTCGCCTCCGCTTCGGCCACCATGTTCTTCGAACGAATATCCGCGCTCGAAAGCGTCTCGTCCGCTGACCGTTGGGCCTCGCCAACCACGGTGTCTGCCGTCCGTTGCGCCATCAGTAGCGTCTTGGAGATGACTTCGGTGTCGCCGACCGGCTCCCGGGCTGACAGTTCCTGCACGCGGGCCATAGCGGCTCGGGCTCGGGCGTCGGATGCCACGAGATGGGATCGCATCTCTTCCAAACCGGCGGCGAGGCGCGCCAAGAAAGATTTTACTTCCTCGGGGTCGTAGCCCTTGCGGACATGGGTGAACTCGACACCGGTAATAGCCTGCGGACTGAGCTCCATAGCGTTATGTTAGAGCGCCGAATCGCCGAAATCGTGGCTTTGCGACGCGTCGACCCGATACTTAGTCGTACTCGCCCATCATTCGTCGCTCTTCCATCGATACCGACGCGTTGAGCGGGGTCAGCAGGTAGACACCGCTCCCCACTTTTTCCATGGCGCCGCCAAGGCCGTAGCAGAGCCCGCTCGCGAAATCGATCAGACGCCGTGAGATATCGCGGTCGAGCCCTTCGAGGTTCATGATGACTGGTTGCCCGTCCTTGTAACGATCGGCGATTTCTTGCGCCTGATTGAAGGAGGTTGGGCGAATCGTCTGCGGACGCGGGCTCACGGTAGAGGGGACCGCACGCACGGCCGAGCCTTGTCGACGGGGAGCGGATGGATTCTCATACTCTGACATTGACTGACGTGTCGGCTGTTCGCGCTCGCGCTCGGGGCGACCTGAAGCGGTTCGGACGGGGATGGTGCGCACGGCTCCGCTGTCCATGGGATCAGCCGCATGCTGCGGACGCGGCGGACGGGCGACAGGTCGCTCCGGCTCGTATGGGGTGTCATAGTCATCGTAGGCATCTTCGGGTCCCAACCCGAGGTAGCTCATAGCTTTTTTCCACGCGGACATTCGAACCCTCCTTTTCTCTCAGGTTAGTTGGTGTGAGTGCCAATATCGGGACGCTTGCCAAAAAGGCTGCTTCCAATGCGAACGGTGGTCGCTCCTTCGCCGAGCGCAATCTCTAGATCGTCAGACATTCCCATCGAGCATTCGTCCAGCGACAGGCGATCGGCCGCCTGTCTCAGCCAACGGAAGCCGGCGGCGACCCTGGCACTATCGCCAGCCAAACCGACGGTCATCAGCCCATTTACTCGGAGTCCGACTCCTGCGCAGTAGCCGACGAACGCATCGGTATCGGTCATGGAGCAACCGCCCTTTTGTGGCTCCTCGCTCACGTTTACCTGTACGAAGATCTGTGCCCCGGGCGCACGAGCGGCCACCGTGTCGGCGAGTTCACGGCGATCGACGGTCTGCCACACGTCGACAAAGGGAGCGATTGCCTTCGCCTTGTTCGTCTGAAGCCGGCCGATAAAATGCAGCGAAAGACCCTCGGGCCGCCCGGCTGCCTGCTTTCCGAGCGCTTCCTGTGCGTAGTTCTCGCCGATATGGCGCAAACCGACCGCTGCCGCGGCTGACCACGCCTCAGGTCCGAACCCCTTGGTGACTGCCACGATACGCACGCCCGTCGCGCCCGTACGAGCGATGCGCTGCCGTACGACCGACAGACGCTCGGCAACCATGGCAACGTCGATTTCCACGATAGGGCTGACCTACTTCAGGAAGGACGGGACGTCGAAATCGTCGTCGCCATCATCGATAGGGTCGGCCAAGCGCGATCCGCCAAAGATGTCGCGTAGTGGGGTCATCACGATGTCGTCGACCGGCTTCAGCGGACGCGTGTCGGTTGTGGCATTGCGCCCAGGGCCGTCCCAGCGATCGAATCCCGCCGCGATAACGGTGACCTTGACCTCGTCACCCATTTCGTCGTCGATGACGGTTCCGAAGATGATATTCGCGTCTTGGTGAGCAACCGCCTGGATGATCTCGGCAGCGGCGTTGACTTCGAACAGACCCAGGCTCGACGGGCCGGTGATGTTCAGCAAGATGCCGCGAGCGCCATCGATGGCCGCTTCGAGCAACGGGCTCGAGATAGCGGACTTCGCCGCGATCACCGCCCGATTCTCGCCGCTGGCTTGGCCAATGCCCATCAAGGCCGAACCAGCGTTGGCCATAATCATTTTGACGTCGGCAAAGTCGGTGTTGATCAGCCCGGGGGTGGTGATCAGGGTGGTGATACCCGACACGCCCTGCAGCAGAACCTCGTCGGCCATCTTGAAGGCGTTGAGCACCGACGTCTTCTCATTGGACACCGTCAACAAACGGTCGTTCGGGATCACGATGAGCGTGTCGACCTTTTCCTTCAGTCGGTTGATGCCCTGTTCAGCCTGAACTGATCGACGTTTACCCTCGAAACTGAATGGGCGGGTGACGACACCAATGGTGAGTGCCCCCATGTTCTTGGCGATCTCAGCGATGACCGGAGCAGCGCCAGTACCCGTGCCGCCACCCTTACCCGCGGTGATGAACACCATGTCGGCACCCTTGATGATCTCCTCGATCTCCTCTCGGTGAGCCTCGGCTGCAGCACGACCGACCTCTGGGTCGCTGCCAGCACCCAGACCGCGGGTGATCTCGCGGCCCACATCGAGTTTGACGTCGGCGTCGCTCATCAAGAGGGCTTGCGCGTCGGTGTTCACGGCGATGAATTCGACACCCTTCAGTCCGGCGTCGATCATGCGGTTGACGGCGTTGACCCCACCGCCGCCAACACCGATCACCTTGATTACAGCCAAATAGTTTTGTGGCATACCGGCCATGACTACCTCCACCTGCGGGAACGATTGGGTCGAAAGAAATATGGAACAGCGCGTACGCGACAGCGGTGTGCAAGCGGCGCCGACGATCTCTGAAGGAGACCGTTTGAGCAGGCCAGCTGACCCAAGCCGAGAAGTTTTACTGTCATGGCGCCTTCTTGGTCAAGGGCGGCTTGTGGCAGTTGGGCGGAGACATGACGAGTGCGGTCGCGGCGCGAGCATCGAGCGTCTCGAACCGCACGCCAGGACAGCTGTCCAGAAAGGTCAGCACGCTGATGAGCTTGGCACGAAGATCGTCAATTGTTCCGAGCAAAATACGGCCCTTCGGGGAAATTTCCAGCGCGACTGCGCCATCTCCCCCAACAATAACCTCGCGCGTGATGCTTTTTAGGCGACCCGGTAGTGAGTCAGCCAGCCGGGCGCCCGAAATCATCTGCGAAGACATGACACCGCCGACCTCGACGGGCTTGGGATCCCCTCGAATCGCCATGAAATCCTTGGGTTGGCCCTCGGTAATCGCAAGGACGCGACCCTCGATATCGATGACCCGCC
>JAYTVF010000177.1:0-1914 GCA_043744155.1 Acidimicrobiia bacterium
CGCGACCAAGTTGCATCAGGAACATCTTCTGGCGCCATTTGCCCGCGAGCATGACGTCTCCTCGGTCGCCCTCCGCTATCACAACGTCTACGGCCCCCGCATGCCCCGCAATACGCCGTACGCCGGGGTCGCCAGCATCTTTCGGTCGGCATTCGAAGATGGCCGGGCACCGCTCGTCACCGAGGACGGTCAACAGCGTCGCAACTTCGTCCACGTGCGTGATGTGGCGGCGGCCAATCTCGCCGCGCTCTTTTCCCCTGATCTCGCCAGCGGTTCCTTCGTGGCCTGCAACGTGGCGTCGACCCAGTCGCGCACTGTCGGCGACATGGCCAACGAACTTGCTCGGGCGTTCGGGTCGGTTCCGGGAGACGCTCTGTGGCCACGGGTCACGGGCGGGTTTCGGCTCGGTGATGTCCGCCACGTGTTTGCCGCTACCGAGAGAGCCGAACGCGTCCTCGGGTTCCGTTCCACGGTTCCGTTCGCCGCTGGCATGGCCGAATTCGCCACGGCAACATTGCGTCGACCGGTGATGCGCTGACCAGGCGCGCTGGGGTTGTCAGGCGCTGAGTGTCAACTGAGCACCAAACCGGCGCGCTGCATGGGCTGCGGCCTAAGGTCCACGCCATGTCCGCCACCTCTACCGTGTCGTCCCGCACTACGTCGATCGAGGACCGCGCGAGGCCGGTGATCATCGGCGCCATGCGCGTCGTCGTCGGCCTTCTGTGGCTGGCCAACCTCGAGTGGAAAAGGCCCGGGGATTTCGGTCGCATCAAAGGAAACGGCCTGTACAAGTACGTCGATTCTGCCGTTCGCCATCCCGTGTTCCCGCCTTACTCCTGGTTCACCGAGCACGTCGTGCTCAAGCAGTACAGCGCATTCGGATGGTTCACGCTGCTGACCGAAGCAACGGTGGCAGTGTTGCTCCTCACCGGTTACTTCACCCGCATCGCCACGTTGATCGGGGCGGGACTAAGCGTGTCCATCGCCATGTCCGTGCTGACCTACGACAAGGCCTACGAATGGCCATGGTCCTACTACCTCATGTTCGCCATTCATCTTTTGCTGTTCGCCGTCGCCGCCGGTCAGCACCTAGGTGTTGACGGGGTACGCCGGGCCGGTCCTGCCGCCGCCCAGAGGGCGCAGGTCGTGCTCGGCAGTGTCGGGGTGGTGGTCGGCGCGCTCGGTCTGTTCGTCGCCCGGTCAACCGACTTCACTGCGAAACAGGGCGCCCTGCTCGGCTGGAAGTTCGGCGAGTTGAAGGTTCTGTGGTTCAACCCGCTCTCGGCCCTCCTGACGATTGCTCTGGGCGCCGCCATTATCGCCGGGGCCGCCCTGCGTCAGCGCTTTCTCTCGTTGCTCGGGGCCGGCGGATTCGTCGTGCTCGCACTCCTGGTCATCGCGTTGTGGCGCGACACGAAGTCGGGATGGACGGGTGGGTTTATCGGCGCCACCGGTGGCACTATGGCGTTTTGGGCGGCGCTCGGCGTTGGCACCCTTGCCGTGCTTGGGGTGTTCGCTCGACGCTCCCCCGCTATCGCCACCGCTTCGTAGATTCGGCGTTGTTCACCACTTCGACGTCAGGCCCATCTGCAATACCAGGGTGAGGCATATCTGGGTGACGAGCCAAAACCGCTGGCGGCCGATCGAGGGTTCGCCCACAACCGCCAGCGGAACGAGAAAAGCGAAGAACGGCAGCCATATTCGCTCCGTCTCGCCTTTGGATAATTGTGAGATGTTGGCGGCCGTGATGGCGATTACGGCGCCGAGCGCGAGAAGCCAAATCTGGTCAGACCGGCGGCGATGTCTGGCGAGAAGTCGCCCGGCACCGGCGACGATCGCCGGGCCGGTGGCAATGACCACCACCGCCAGGTTGGAAACGAAGAAGTATGCCCACGGACGAAATTGAGCCGTACC
>JAYTVF010000178.1:0-1909 GCA_043744155.1 Acidimicrobiia bacterium
AGATCGGTCGTCCTGTCAAGGTTGGACCCGCGCAGTGGTAATTGACAAATTCTCTTGTCAATTACAGAATGTGTGGATGCTTGATCTAGAGGTAATCGATAGACCCGCGGCGGCGATCGCTGCACTCGATCCTGGCCGGGCCCGGATTCTGGCGGTGCTCGCAGATCCGGGCTCGGCCACCACTGTTGCCGACGCGCTCAATTTGCCACGACAGAAGGTCAACTATCACCTTCGGATCCTCGAAGAACAAGGTCTGGTGACGCTGGTCGAGGAACGGCCCCGTCGTGGGTTGACCGAGCGAGTCATGGTGGCAACGGCGTCTGCCTACGTGGTGTCGCCCGAGGCGCTTGGCGCAAATGCTGTCGACCCGAGCCGTACTGATCGGCTGTCGGCCCGTTACCTCGTTGCGCTCGCGTCTCGCATGATCGCCGAGATGGCAGCGCTTCTGCGTGGCGCAGATCGTGCCGGTAAGTCGCTTGCCACGTTGGCGGTCGATTCGGACATTCGGTTCGCGACTGCGGCTGACCGCGCCACGTTTTCGGCGGAGATCACCGATGCGATCGCCTCATTGACCGCCAAGTATCACGACGAACGCACTCCCGGTGGCCGCTGGCATCGCCTCGTTATCGCGGCGTACCCGCGACCAGGAACGACCACAACCGCAACTCGAAAGGACTGATCGTATGAACGAAGACCACCGAAGAATTGAACTCGAAGTCGAGGTTGTCGGCACGCCCGAGGCGGTGTGGCAGGCCATCGCAACCGGTCCCGGGATTTCGTCGTGGTACGTGCCACACACCGTCGAGGAACGACAAGGCGGCCACGCCACTGCTTCGTTCGGGCCGGCACCCGAGATGCAGATTCCCGGAAGGGTCGCAGCGTGGGAGCCTCCTCGTCGCATCGTGTTCGATGGTGGAGAAGGCGTCGAGAGCCTGGCGTTCGAATGGCTCGTGGAAGCGCGTGATGGCGGCACTTGCATTGTGCGGTTGGTGAACACTGGGTTCGGTTCGGGCCAACCGTGGGACGATCAGTACGACGGTATGTGTGAAGGCTGGAAGCTGTTCATGCTCAACCTGCAGTTGCACTGCAAACATTTCGCCGGGCAAGCGGGTACGTCGATGCTGCCGATGGCGATGTGGGCCGGACCAAAGGCCGACACCTGGGCGGCGGTCACCTCCGCGCTCGGAGTTCCTGCTGCCCCGAACGTTGGGGACCGCTTGGTGGTAAATGGCGATGGCGCGCCGCCGATGGCGGGCACGGTTGTTGAAGCGGCTTCATGGCGCCTGGCCCTCCTCCTCGATGCGCCGTGTCCCGGTACGGCGATTATCGCAACGGAGGCCATGGGCGATCACGTCGGCGTGTCTATCTGGTCGTACCTGTACGGGCCCGACGCGCTCGCTATCGTCCAACGAGACGAGCCCCTATGGAACACCTGGCTCACCGCCCGCGGATTGCCGACGATTAGTACTGCCTCGGATGCAGATCGTTGATGATCGTGTCGTGCCAGCCGGGCGCGGGCCTGGGCTCCCGGCATCGACCCTTGACGCGTTGCCGCTTGGACGGTGGGTGCCCGTCGGGCCGCACCCCCGACGGAGTGGGCGGCCCGAGGAGAACTCGGTAGTCACGCGTGGCGCAAACCCTATGGAACCGCGTGTAAATAGCTGAACAGGCTGTCGGCCAAGGTTGTCTCGCCGCGGGCGAATTGACTGACGAACGCGCACAACACTGGTGCGCTGCTCCAGCGCATCGTTGATGACTATCCCGATTCGCTCGACTTCACCTTCGCGCTGGAACTCCAAGGTGACATGCGGATCTGTCGAGGTGATCTCGCTGGCGCGGTCATTCTGTATTGCTGTGTCCTCGAAGGACGCCCTGATCTGAATGCGACCTCCGGTATGGCGCCTTTGGC
>JAYTVF010000179.1:0-1905 GCA_043744155.1 Acidimicrobiia bacterium
ATTTCGAGGATCCGGTACGGAAGGCCGAGGGCTACGATGGTCGCCTCGACACGGCCGACCATCATGTCGAGTAGCGATGGCGCCTGGGCCGCGGTGGCGTAGGCCAGTATCTCTACTTTGTCGAACTCATGACTGCGCAACAGGCCGCGGGTGTCCTTCCCCGCCGAGCCAGCCTCCCGGCGGAAGCAGGCGCTATGAGCCACGAACAGGCGCGGCAGCGACGCCTCTTCGTGCAGTTCACCGCTGCCGATCGAGGTGAGCGGCACCTCGGCGGTGGGGATGCACCACAGGTCATCGCGTTCGATGGCGAAGGCGTCATCGGCGAACTTGGGGAGCTGGCCGGTGGCAGTCAGGGTGGCGGTCGTGACCAGCGACGGCGGTCGGATCTCTTCGAAAATATCGGCGTTACGGTCGAGGGCCAACTGGCACAACGCCCGACTCATGGTGGCGCCGAGGCCCCGCAGCATGGTGAACATCGAGCCCGAAATCTTGGCCGCTCGTTCGGTGTCGAGGATGCCGAGGGCTTGCCCGGTTTCCCAGTGCGGCACCTGCTGATGGAGCCCGTATTTGGCCCGATCCACCTCGCCGATCGGCCCCTTCACCGTTGGGTTGTCCTGCTCACCGGCCCCGTCAGGTACGTCGGGATGCGGGATATTAGGGATCGAGAGCAGCAGTTGGCGTACCTGGTCTTCCAGCCCCTCCGCGGCCGCCGCGAGTTCCAGTTCCCGAGCACCGCGCGCACGACTCTGGGCCTGCACCGCTTCGGCTTCGGCCGTCTTTCCTTCTCGACGTAAACCGCCAACCTGCTTCGACAACTCGTTGACGCCTTGGCGTGCCGTATCCCGCTCGGCGGCAAAGGCCCGCATCTGTACATCGAGCGCCAACACATGATCGAGGTCAGAGATGAGCTGCGGGTTTCCTCGGCGGGCTATGGCCGCCTTGATGACATCTGGTTCAGTTCGCAGGCGGCGCAGATCGATCATGGTTTCGTAACGCTAGCCGTCGCGGCCGACTGCGCCATGCCCCATTTGCGCGGGTCGTTCACCACAGGACAGAAACGTAGGGATGCTTCGTTCACCACCAGCTGGCCGGATCGCGAGCCGAACGTGTCGGGGCGACGCGCTTCACCAGGTCGACGACAACGCGTGTCTGCAGACGCCAACATCTGGCTAGGCCGGTATCGGCTCGGCGTCGAAGGCAGGATGAACGCTTCGTCGCCAGTGAGCCGGGGATGAGGAGAGGGTGAACCAGTGGGCGTGCAACGGCTCACCGACCGGGTGGACGTAGGGCGCCGAGGGAGGTAATCCTGGTGGCGGTATTGGTTGCGGCCCGTTCGGGATGAGTCGCCCTTGACGGTCTCGAAACTCGAGGCCATCGGGGCTGTTGGCGTCCCCCGAGATAGTGAACTCACCCCGGTGGTGGGCGTCGTGATCGCGCCCACACAGGGCCGTACCGTTCTCCATCGAACTCTCCCCGTTGTCCTCCCAATGCAGGATGTGGTGCGCTTCCAGTCCCTTGGTGTTGGAACAGCCAGGCCGCCGACAGGTTCGATCTCGGTCAAGAATAAGGCGGCGCACATGATCGGGAAACGTACGCACGGTTCGTCCAAGGTTGACCGGAGTGCCCTCGGTTTCCCACACTGGCGTGAGATGACCGTCGCAGGTGAGTTTGCGCCGCAACCACTTCGGGATACGGGGCCCACCATTGAACCACGCGCCGTCGGTGTCGAGATGCAGGTAGGCCCGGAAGCGATCGGCCCGATCGTGGCTCACATTGGTGAGAGACCGGCGGCACACCTCACGAACGACCTGCGCCCCGGTCGCCGCACCGCCGCTATCACGAAACAGCGCATCGCGAACTTCGTCGAGGGCCTGCATGATCAAGGCGCCCGTGTCGGCATTGCCT
>JAYTVF010000180.1:0-6096 GCA_043744155.1 Acidimicrobiia bacterium
CGCACCTTTGACCCGCGAGTGATCGTGCCGTTGAGAACGTAGCAACCGGCAATGGCACCGATGCGTGGCACCCGGAAGATCTCGCGTACCTCGGCGTCACCGGTGACAACCTCCTCGACGACGGGGGCGAGCAGACCGAGCATGGCCTTTTCGATGTCTTCCAAGACGTTGTAAATGATTTCGTAGGCGCGAATCTCGACATCTTCGGTGATGGCCATTTCCCGTGCCTTGCGGTCGGGGCGGACGTTGAAGCCGATGATGGTGGCGTTCGTGGTCGCCGCCAGCGTGATGTCGTTCTCGCTGATACCGCCGACGCCACGGTGGACGAAGGCCAGCTTGACGTCGTCACGTTCGAGCCGACGCAGGGCTTCGGTGAGGGCTTCGAGTGAGCCCTGCACATCGGCCTTGACCACCAGGTTGAGGACCGCTTGTTCGCCCTTTTGGATGCGATCAAAGATGTCTTCGAGCTTGACGCCTCCCTGCACGCGGGCATCACCGCGCTGGGCTTTGAGCTTCTGGCGAATCTCACGAGCCTCGGCCACGGTCTTGGCCGTCTTCAGACTCGGAGCGGTGCGGAACTCGTCACCGGCGCGGGGAACCGCGGACAAACCGAGAACCTGCACCGGCATTGACGGTGTAGCTTCCTTGATCTGCTCACCCTTGTCGTTGATGAGCGCTCTTACCGAGCCCCACGCGGCACCGGCCACAATGGGATCACCGATCTTGAGGGTGCCCTTGTCGACCAGAATGGTGGCGACGGGGCCACGACCAGTGTCGAGGTTAGCTTCGAGCACGGTGCCCTTGGCTCGCCCGGTTGGATTCGCAGTCAGTTCTTCGAGCTCAGCCACCGCGGTAAGGGATTCCAGCAGGTCATCGATGCCGAGCTCTTGTTGCGCCGACATCTCGATACAGATCGTGTCGCCACCCCAAAGCTCAGGGACCAGCTCTTGCTCGGCCAGACCGGCATACACCCGCTGAACATCGGCGTTCGCCTTGTCGATCTTGTTGATCGCCACGATGATCGGCACTTCGGCCGCTTTGGCGTGATTGATGGCCTCGATCGTTTGGGGCATCACACCGTCGTCAGCCGCCACCATCAGCACCACAATGTCGGTGACGTTGGCACCACGAGCCCGCATCTTGCTGAACGCCGCGTGACCGGGCGTGTCGATGAAGGTGACCAGATGGCCGTCATACTCGGCCTGGTACGCGCCAATGTGCTGGGTGATGCCACCCGACTCACCGGACACGACATTGGCCTTGCGAATCTTGTCCAGCAACGTGGTCTTGCCGTGGTCGACGTGTCCCATGACGGTCACAATCGGCGGTCGGCTCTGCTGCAATTCGGGATCATCATCATCGTCGTCGTTGAACAGCGCTTGGAGCTCGAGTTCCTCCTGCATGCCCGGCTCGACCAAGAGAAGCTCGGCCCCAATTTCGAGAGCGAACAGCTCCATCTGATCGTCGGACAGCGCCATGGTGGCGGTGACCATCTCGCCATGCTGAAGCAGGTAGCGCACCACATCGGCTGCGTTGCGATTCAACTTGGGCGCAAAATCCTGGGCCGACGAACCACGCTCCACCACGATCGTGCCCTGGGGAACGGGCCGATCGCTGGAGGAGTAGTTCTTCATCGACGGTGCGAGCTCCTCGCCACCGCGTCGCCGACGCGTACTGCGTCGCTTCGGGGCTCGACGCTGCGAGTTCGGGCGCCCGCCGGGACCTCGGGGCGGACCGCCGCCACCGGGTGCGGCGCCTCCGGGCGCACCGCCAGGGCCACCGCCAGGGCCACCGCCAGGTCCACCGGGACGCGAGAATCCGCCACCGGGACCACCAGGACGACCGGCAAAGCCGCCACCGGGACCACCGGGACGAGGGCCACCGGGACCGGTACGCGGAGCACCGAAACCAGGACGTGCGCCACCGGGACCACCAGGACCACCCGTGCGAGGGCCACCAGGACCTCGGCTACCGGGTGCGCCCGCAGGGGCCGGTCGAGCTGCGGGGCGACCGCCACCCGGGGGCGGCGGGATCGGACGGCCGGTCAGGGAGAGCGGTGGGCCAGCCATGGGCGGCGGGGGAATCGGTCGACCCGACGGCGATGCCGGTCGACCAGGCGGAGGGCCAGCGGGACGCGGCGGTACCGGGCCACGCGGTGGCATCGGTCCAGCACCTTCACGGGTGGCAGGCGCGATCGGGCGACCCGGGGGCGGGCCAGGGGGACGCGGCAACATGGTGGCCGGTCGCACCGGCGCCGGAGCTTCCTGACTGCGACCACTCGAAATGAGACCGCCTGTCGGGCGCACCTCGGTCTCGAGCGAGGCAGCCGACGGCACGGCTGGGGTCACCGGCGGCTGCACCGGCGGCTGGACCGGCGGCGTGATGACAGCAGCGGCCGCATCTTGCTCGCGAGCCGGCTCGGCTCGGGCGGGGGCCTCTGGCCCGGACGCGGTCACTGCGGGCGCTTGGATAATCCGCGGTGCGACCGGTATCGGAGCGACGGTCGTCGGATGCACCGGCGGCTGGACCGGCGGGGTCGTCGGCGCTGAGGTCACCGGGGCCGTTGTCGACGCGGACGGCGCCGCGTGCACCATAGGCTCACGCGGTGTCTCCACGACCGGCGCCGCAACCACCGCTACCGCTACAGGAGCAGGTGGCATTGCGACTATTGGCGGAACTACCTCGGGAGCAACCGCCGGAGCCAAAGACGCAGCAACGGGCGTCGGCTGGGGGGCCGCACCCTTCTTACCGGGCTTGTGCGGCTCCTCTGGCTGGACGTCGCGTTTCAATCCGTCTCGTTCGGCGCGACGACGCACGCGGTCGCCCTGAGCCTCCTCGATACTGGATGAGTGGGTCTTGAGACCGATGCCCATTGAGATGCACAGGTCAACCGCCTCTTTGTTCGTGAGGCCGAGCTCTCTTGCGAGCTCATGGACCCTGATCTTTCCTGCCACGTGCGCGGTGAACCTTTCGTCGACATGAAGCGAGACCTGGCGGACCAGGGCAACGCTTCAGTGTGACACGTCGGACCGTGTCACTCCGAATACTGCGATCAATTGCGTAATTTCCTGCGGTGCGACCTTGCGTCGAAACGCCTTGTCGAACCCCTTTTTTCTGACGGCTGACGCCAAACATGAGCCTGATTCGGCACACAACCAAGCTCCCCGCCCCGGAGCCACACGGTTCTGCATCATTTGAGCATCTATTGAAGCTATCCGAATCAATTCGGATTGCAACGCTCGACGTCGACAGCCGATGCATGTTCGCATCGGGCCGTCGCCATCGACCGTATCACTGGTCTGCTGCCGCCGCATCGGGTACTGCATGCTCTCCCGCCGACCATTCCTTAGCCGAGACAATCGAACCGTCGGGCGAATGGAACTCCATCTCACCAGTCTCGGCGTTGGCAATCCACTGACCTTCGGCGTACTCGCCGCCCTCGCGGTAGATGCCAGCTTCTTCCTCGGCCAGCTGGGTCTCAGACTTGATGTCGACACGCCAACCGGTCAACCGCGCGGCAAGCCGGGCGTTCTGGCCTTCCTTGCCGATGGCAAGACTGAGTTGGTAGTCGGGCACGATGACTTCGGCGATACCGGTTTCTTCGTGAATTCGAACCTCTGTCACCTTGGCCGGCGAGAGGGCCTTCGCCACGAAATCGGCTTGGTCCTCGCTGAAGGGCACAATATCGATCTTCTCGCCCCGCAGTTCGGTCACCACCATGCGCACACGGGCACCGCGAGCCCCAACGCATGCGCCGACCGGATCGACGTTGTGGTCATTGGAATGCACCGCGATCTTGGTGCGGTGGCCTGGTTCCCGGGCGCAGGCCTTGATCTCGACGATGCCGTCGGCGATCTCGGGAACCTCGAGCTCGAATAGGCGCTTGATCAGGCCCGGATGAGTACGTGAAACGACAATCTGCGGACCCTTGGCGGTGCGACGCACCTCGACGATGTACGCCTTCAGACGGGCATTGGGCTCGGGTCGCTCGTAGGGGACCTGCTCGGCTTGGGGCAGCAACGCCTCCACCTTGCCAAGATCGAGCAGGGTATAGCGGCTATCGGACTGCTGGATGATGCCAGTGACGATGTCGCCTTCGCGGTTGGCGTACTCTTCGAACTTACGATCGCGCTCGGCTTCGCGGATGCGCTGGTTCATGACCTGACGGAACGTTTGAGCGGCGATACGGCCGAGCTCGTTCTTGTTGGGCGTATCGTCACGGGCATTGACCCAGTTGAGATCTTCGTCGAGGTCATAGGCGATGAAGCTGATGCCCATCGTGTCGGGGTCGATCTGCACCTCGACCTCGTCAGCCGCGCCGGGGCGGCGCTTGTACGCCGAGACCAAGGCGTCGGCGAGAACTTGCAGCAATGTCTCGACGCTGATGCCCTTTTCGGTGGCCAGCATGCGTACCGCTTCGTTCATGTCAATGTCACTCATGATGCAGCCTTCCCTTGCGATTTCGGTTTTGCAGTGCCGGTCGCCTCAGAGGCGCCGGACTTCGGTGTTTTCGCCCACTCGAATACGGTGCGCGCTCGCTCGATGTCGCCGTAAGCAAGTCGACGCTCGGTCGTCTCTTTTCCGCGGGCAACGGCGACGACGATGCCCTCGTCATCGGCAGCGACCAGTTCGCCCTGCGCTCGACGGTCACCTTCGACGCTGCCGTGGGTGCGCACATTCACCTTCCAGCCGACAATGCGCTGAAAATGTGACGGTGTACGCAGGTTGCGCTCGAGACCCGGGCTGGACACCTCGAGGGTGTATCGGCCCGAGATCGGATCATGGTGATCCATATCCCGAGAAATCAACCGGGTGGCCAGGCCTATGGCTTCGAGGTCGACGCCGCCGTCTTTGTCGACTGTGACTCGAACCACGCCACCGGCATACTCAAAGTCGTAGAGGTCAAGGCCGAGGTCGACGAGAATCGGCTCGACCACCGCTCGTACTCGCTCTTCGGTTGTGGCCATGCTCACCTCGGTTCTCATCGGGAAAGTCGGTCATATGACACAAAAGGCGTGGGCTTTGGCCCACGCCTTCCGTTACTGCGTTCTGGAGGACCGGGAAAGCATAGACGAAACCGATGCCGAATTCAGCTAGCGCTCCTAAATCGCCCCAGCTCGGCGGCGATATCATCGACGGCGGTCGCAAACGGAATGCTCTTTCGCTCTCCCGATTTTCTATCCTTGACCTCGATTGTGCCGTCGACGAGGCCCTTGCCGACCACAACGATGGTGGGGACACCGATGAGCTCCGCATCCTTGAATTTCACGCCGGGCGACACCCCGATGCGGTCGTCGATCATCACCCGGATGCCTCTCGCTTCAAGCTGGGTCGCCAAACCGAGCGCTGCGTGGGTGATGTCCTGCGGGGCGCCCTTGGCAGCCACCGCAACGATGTGCACGTCGGCCGGGGCCACCGACCGGGGCCAGCACAAGCCGAACTCGTCGTGAGTCTGCTCGGCAATCACGGCGACGGCTCGCGTAACGCCAATACCGTAGCTACCCATGGTGACCCGCTTCGGTTTGCCATCGGGACCGAGCACCTCAAGGCCGAAGGCGTCGGCGTACTTGCGGCCGAGTTGGAAGATGTGGCCTATCTCAATAGCCCGATCGATGTCGAGCGGCGCGTTGCACATTGGACAGGGATCCCCAGCCGCAACGGTGGCAACCTCGACGTAGTGATCGACGGTGAAGTCGCGGCCCACCACGGCGTTCGCAGCGTGATGCTCAAATTGATTCGCACCGGTCACCCACGATGTGCCCAGAGCGATACGCGGGTCGGCATACACGGTGACACCGCGCTCGGCCATACCTGACGCGCCGACATAGCCCTTCACCAGATCCGGTCGGCCAGCAAAGTCGGCCTCCTCAAAGTACCCGAGCTTTCCGGGGGCCAGTGCCACGGCCAGACGTTCGGCGTCGACCTCACGGTCGCCCGGAACCAACACGCAGATCGGCCGGCCGTCCAGCTTGAACAAAATGTTTTTGAGGAGCTTGGAGGCATCGAGATTGGTGCCCTCGTGGGTGTTAATGTGCTCGACCAGCGCGGCGATACCGGGCGCGTTCGGCGTGAACATCACCCGCATGGCCGGGTACT
>JAYTVF010000181.1:0-6084 GCA_043744155.1 Acidimicrobiia bacterium
ACAGGCAATGTGGTCGAGGCCTTCCGGCGGGCCGTCGTCACCTTCGACGGCTCGGTCGCCATTGCCGCAGCCTCGGCGGAGGATCCCGACACCTTGCTCCTTGCGCTACGAGGAAGCGGCCAAGCGTTGTACATCGGGCTGGCGGAAGACACCTACATCGTGGCCAGCGAGCCTTACGGATTGGTAGAGGAAACCACCAGCTACGTACGTATGGATGGTGAGAGCGCCGCACAGACCGACCAACCGTCGAGTCGTGGCCAGATCGTTGCTCTGTGCGCCAGCAACGCCGGTACAACAGCAGGCATCCGCCGTCTCGCCTACGACGCAACCGAACTGCCGATCCTCGACAGCGACGTTGCCAATGCCGAGGTGACCACTCGCGACATCGATCGTGGGGCGGCACCACACTTCTTGCTCAAGGAGATCACCGAGGCACCCAACAGCTTCCGCAAGACGCTTCGGGGCCACATTAAAGAAATCGATGGTCGCCTCGTCGCCACCCTTGGCGAAAAGACCCTGTCCCCAGCGGTGCTGGCTCGACTGGCCGGCGGCGAATTCCGTCGTGTGTATGTCATCGGCCAGGGCACGGCCGCGGTGGCCGGGCAATCGATGGCGGTCGTGTTGTCGACACTGCTGCAGGGCGATGATAACGACGGACAACGCAACACGGTGTTCGTGCGGGCCATTACCGCCACCGAGTTCTCGGGTTTCGGTATGGCCCACGATCTGACGGACACTTTGATTGTGGCGGTTAGCCAGTCCGGTACCACCACCGACACCAACCGCACGGTCGACCTCGCCCGCGGCCGCGGGGCCACCGTGCTCGCCATCGTCAACCGGCGTGGTAGCGATCTGACCGACAAGGCCGACGGGGTGCTCTACACCTCTGACGGCCGAGACGTCGAGATGTCGGTGGCGTCCACCAAGGCCTTCTATGCCCAGGTTGCCGCTGGGGTGCTGCTGGCTTGCAGCCTGGCCGAGGCCATGCACGCGGGTGATCCGCGGGATCGCCATCAGCTCCTCGACGCTTTGCGGCGCATCCCCGACGCCCTGACCCATGTGTTGACGCTGCGACCCGAAGTGGCCAAGGCCGCGCAGCGCTTCGCCCCCTATCGGCGCTACTGGGCCGTCGTTGGTAACGGCCCCAACACCGTGGCCGCCGAAGAGGTTCGCATCAAGCTTTCCGAGCTGTGCTACAAGTCGATTGCGTGCGATGTCACCGAGGACAAGAAGCACATCGACCTGTCGTGTGAGCCGATGATTCTGGTGTGTGCGGCCGGGTTGGTCGGATCAACCGCCGACGACGTCGCGAAAGAAGTCGCTATCTATCGAGCACACAAGGCCGCCCCGATCGTGGTGGCATCCGACGGTGAGGAACGTTTCACGGCCGCGTTGCAGGTGATCAGCGTGCCGGTTGTCGATACGCGACTCGACTTTGTGCTGTCGGCCATGGTGGGCCACCTGTTCGGCTATGAAGCGGCCCTCGCGATCGACGCGCTGGCGCGTCCCCTGCGTGAGGCGCGCGAAGCCGTGGAGCTGAGTACACAGCAACCTGGCGGTGACGACGCCCTTTTGGCTGTCCTGCGCTCTCGTCTGCGGCCCGTCAGCCAGCGATTCGGCGATAGCCTGCGATCAGGCGTGTACGACGGCAATCTCGAGGCGTCGACCGCAGTGCGGCTGGTCTCGCTGCTGCGAGACGCCACCTCGCTCAATGCCCTGGATGCGTACCAGGAATCGCAGGGCAAGGTCGGTACGCCAGACGTTCTGGTCGATGACCTCACCGCCGCGCTGACCCGCGCCATCGAAGAGCTCACCCGTCCGATCGACGCCATCAAACACCAGGCCAAGACGGTGACCGTCGGTATTTCCCGCAGCGACGAGGGCGTACTGGCCAACCGGTTGGTGCGCGAAGTCATCGCGGCCGGAGCCGGAAGAGACCGGGTCAGCTACAGCGCCCTCAAGCAGATCGCTTCCCTCGATGCTGCCGTAGCCGAAGTCACTGGCTTCACCCGGTATCGCATCGATGGCGACCCGTCATCGCCCGACGCCACAATTGAGATCGTTGACCGCGGTGGTATCTCGCGCAGTGTGCCCTCTCGAGTCGAACGCAACGCGGAGCTCAAGGGAACGAAGCGACGCGTGGCTGTCGACCGTCGTGTCGGCGTGGCTTTGGGTCGAAGCGATCACCGCACCGTGCTGCTCGTGCCCGAGATCAAAGGCACCCAAACAACGGGTCTTACGTTGCTGCAAGTGCGGCTCCACGACCGTCTGGCTGCCAATGTGGCCCGTGGAGTATTGCAGGGATTCGATGACCGTTACTCCCGCCTGACCGATACCGTCGTGGAAACCGAGCCAGCCTTTCGTGACGACATCTTGGCCACTGTCGCGGTCGTGGATCTGTTGACGGAACCGATCGCGGAGTTGGCCGAGCGTTGGCGGACTGCTTGATCCCGACACGGGGATACGTAATCGGCGTCGGCATCGATGTCGTCGATGTCGGTCGATTCCGCACGACTTTGCAGCGAACTCCCAGCCTTCGGGTCCGCTGCTTCACCCCTGCTGAGCTGGCCTATGCCGATTCCCGCCCCGACCCGACCGAGCGCCTCGCCGCTCGTTTCGCGGCCAAGGAAGCCACGATGAAGGCCCTTTCGGTCGGCTTGGGAGCGTTTGGTTTCCATGACGTCGAGGTGGTGGTCGAGTCGGGCGAGCAGTCGTCCGGACCACCTCGCCTCCGGCTTACGGGAGCGGCAGCGGACCTGGCAAGAGCGATTGGCGTTACCGAATTCCTCGTCTCGCTCACGCACACCTCCACCATTGCCCAGGCGATCGTCGTGGCACAGCGCACCGAAGTGAGCGGGTAGCCGACCAAAGATTGGGCGGCACCGATACGCTGCACCGATGGCCAGGTTCTGCCGTTCATGATTCCCGTCGTTACTCCTGAAGAGATGCGCGCGGTCGATGAGGCCGCCACCGAGGTATCCGAAGTCCTTATCGAGCGCGCCGGCGCGGCCGTGGCTCGTGCCGCCGAACGCATGATGGGTGGCACCTATGGCCGAACCGTCGTGGTGATCGTCGGCGGCGGCAACAACGGTGCGGACGGCCGGGTGGCGGCCCGTCGATTGGCGGCCAAGGGAGCGACCGTCACCATCATCGAGGCCGCGTTCCGACCGCCGGTTATTGCGGCGTGCGATCTCATCATCGATGCCGCCTTCGGGACCGGGTTTCGGGGTACGTGGGTAGCGCCGAGCGTGCAATCACCAGTGTTGGCGGTCGATCTTCCCTCTGGCGTCGACGGGTTGACAGGTCGCGCTGCGGACTCGGTATTGAAGGCCGAGCGTACGGTCACCTTCGCCGCCTTGAAGCCGGGTCTTATGTTTCCGCCCGGTAGCGAATTGGCCGGAAAGGTCGAAGTCGCCGACATCGGGCTGCCGATCCGCTCGGCCCATACCCATCTTGTGCAGGCATCGGATGTGGCAGGGTGGCTGCCCGAGCGTCGCGCCGACCAGCACAAGTGGCGCTCGGCGCTCTGGGTGATCGCTGGAACGAGCGGCATGCTCGGTGCGGCGCATCTCGCCGTCAGGGGAGCCCAACGAACCGGAACGGGCATGATCCGGTTGTCATCGCCGGGGGTGGGTGCCGATCCCTTGGCTCCGACTGAGGCCGTACGCGCCCATCTGCCCGCCAGCCAATGGTCGGCTGAGGCGCTGGCTGAGATCGACCGCTTCCACGCCGCAGTCATCGGTCCTGGCTTGGGGCGAAGCGACGGTGCAACAGCCAGTGTGCGCGACTTCGTGTCCCGCGCGCCTGTGCCCTTGGTGATCGACGCCGACGGACTCTTCGCGTTGGCCTGGAACGATCGGGGCCCGGCTGCGGTGCTGTCGGGTCGCACGGCACCCACGGTGGTGACGCCCCATGACGGGGAGTTTTCGCTGCTGAGAGGGGGCCGGGTCTCGGCCGATCGCATTCTGGAAGCGCGTCGATTGGCCGTCGACCTGCGCGTCGTCGTGCTGCTCAAGGGCGCCACGACGGTCGTGGCCGAACCGGGGGGCGAAGTGCTCCTGGTCGCCGCCGGTGACGAACGTCTGGCCACCGCCGGAACCGGTGATGTGCTGTCGGGCATCATCGGGTCCCTTTTGGCACAGCATGTTCCTGCCTTCGAAGCGGCGGCGGCCGGCGCCTGGATTCACGGGCAGGCCGCCCGCCTCGGCCCGTCTCGTGGACTGGTTGCCGGGGACATTCCGGATCTGATTCCCCACGTGTTCGACCGGCTATGACCGAGGCAGCCCGCTGGGCCTGGGCCGAAGTCGACCTCGACGCGTTGGCTCACAACGTGGGTCATCTTCGCCAGATTGCCGAACCCGCCGACCTGTGGGCCGTCGTGAAAGCCGACGGGTACGGGCACGGGGCGGTAGAGATCGCCCGCGCGGCGCTGACCGCCGGAGCCCAAGGGCTAGCTGTCGCGCTTACTCAGGAGGGCGCCGCACTACGATCCGCTGGCATCGATGCACCGATCCTGATCCTTTCGGAGCAACCCCACGATCACGCTGGCCCCATCGTGGAACAGCATCTGACCCCCACTGTGTGCACGCCCGAGGGTGTGCGGGCGTTGGCCTCGGCCGTGGCCGGCCGTTCCGAGAGGTGGCGCGATATCTGGTGCCCGTACCCGATTCACATCAAGCTGGATACGGGCATGCACCGGGTCGGGGCTCGCCCGGGGGATCTGGCCATGCTGCTGGCCTTGGTCGGTGAACACGCCGATCTGCTCCGGGTTGACGCGGTATTTACCCACTTGGCCGTTGCGGATGAGCCAGCCAATCCGTACACCGGTCGACAACTCGACCGTTTCGATCACGCCGTCAACGGCCTCTGGCCCGGTGCCACTCACGCGGCCAACTCGGCCGGTTTTATAGCGCACCCAAGGGCCCGGCGAACCATGGTGAGGGCCGGCATCGCGTTGTACGGCATCGCCCCCGGGCCCGACCTGAACACCGCATCACAAGGGCTGCATCCGGTCCTTTCGCTGCACGCTAAGGTCAGTTATCTCAAGCGGCTTTGCGCCGGTGATGCATTGTCGTACGGGTTGCGTTACACCCTGGCCGAGGATGCCACTATCGCCACTGTACCGATCGGGTACGCCGATGGAGTGCCACGCCGCCTCTTCGCCACGGGCGGGTGCGTGTTGATCGGCGGCCGACGCTGCCCGATCGTAGGCGCCATCACGATGGATCAATTGATGGTCGATTGTGGCGACCTACCAGTACGGGTGGGAGACACCGTCGTAATGATTGGGTCGCAGGGCCACGAGTGCATCACCGCTTCGGAATGGGCCGAGCGCTTGGGCACTATTGCGTACGAGATCGTGTGCGGAATCAGCGCTCGGGTGCCCAGGCGATATGTCGCCTCGTCGCCGCTATGACCCGAAGCCGCGGAGCAACGTGGTGATCGTAAGTTCGAAATGATCGGAAGTCACGCCGACTTTCTCGCTGGCACCATCAAGTTCGAGCACCACGTGACCGTGCACCGCCGCCCAGAGGCACGCAGCGACATCGTGGGGTAGCCGACGCGCCAGTGCTCCGCTGTGCATGGCGGTGGTGACGCCGGCGACCAACGTGGCGAAGGCTTCGGAAGCGACGGTCATGGCTGCGAGCGACGGTTCGTACTCGGGTACTGCCTGGGCGAACATGATGGTGCAGTGAGTGCGGTTGGCCAATGCCCAGTTGCGATAGGCCCGCAATCCAGCCGCCAAGGCTTCCAGCGGATCGTCGATATCGTCTTTGGCTCGGTGGATGGCGGCGGTCAGCGATTCGAAGCCCTGGATAAACACCTCGTCGACGACGCCGTTCTTGTCGCCGAATCGGTCGTACAGGCTCATAGTCGACACGCCAGCAGCGGTGCTGATACGTCTCACGGTGAGAGCCACCGGGCCCTCGGCCACCAGGAGCGCGCCGGCAGCGTCCACCAGGGCACGGCCGGTGTCGTCCAATTTCCTGCGCTGCATGCCCTGTGTCACATTGACCCTTTCTGGATCACATCGGTGCTGTCGAAACCTATGGAGAACATTGATATTCAGCGTGAGGCCAATAC
>JAYTVF010000182.1:0-23314 GCA_043744155.1 Acidimicrobiia bacterium
GGATCGACCTACAATCGGGTTCCGGCATGGGTGACTGGCGCCGCTGACGCTGCCGTCGTCAATGACGACGGCAACCGATTAGCCATCGCTCCACTTCCGGTTCTGCCGTTCTCGCAGAATCATTGGGTCATTGTGACGGACGCAACGCCGAGCCCTATCGGGTTGGCCGATGTACTCAATGTGTCGACGCTGTCACTCATCGCGGGTGCGTTGGCCCTACTCGTCGTCGCTCTCGCCAGCTCGGGCGGGTATCGCCGCCGACTTCACGCCGCGGCGACCACGGACGCATTGACCCTGCTGCCGAATAGGCCGGCGTTCCTCCACATGGCTGACCAAGCCATCGCAGCGGTCGGCCAGCGTCCGGCGTCGGCCGTTCTAATGATAGATCTCGATCGTTTCAAGGCAGTGAACGACACGCTTGGACACCACGCGGGTGACATTCTGCTTAGCGCAGTCGGACCGCGATTGCGCACGGTTCTACGCGACGGGGATCTTGTCGGACGCC
Organism: Acidimicrobiia bacterium; assembly: GCA_043744155.1. GTDB lineage: Bacteria > Actinomycetota > Acidimicrobiia > Acidimicrobiales > Ilumatobacteraceae > JANMCE01. The sequence goes on from JAYTVF010000182.1 coordinate 506, forward strand.
TTGGAGGCGACGAATTCGCGGTGCTACTGAGAGGCGTGCGCCGATCAGTCGACGTTGCTGCCATCGCCGAACGTCTCATCGAGGTGTTGAACGAGCCGTTCGAGCTTGAAGGACTCTCGATGGGTATCGAAGCTAGCGTCGGGGTGGCTATGGTCACCGACGAGGGCCGCAATATCACCGATCTGCTCAAGCAGGCCGACATCGCCATGTACACGGCCAAAAGAGAGCGTGCCAACGTCGTCTTCTACCGTCCTGACATGGAGGTGCAGAGCCCGGAAAAGCTGGAAATGCTCAGTGAGCTTCGCCGAGCTATCGACCATCGGGAGCTGGTTGTCCACTACCAACCTAAGTTCGAGATCGCGAGCGGTCTGCCAGTCGGGGTCGAAGCCCTCGTTCGCTGGAGGCATCCCGACGGCCGCCTGATTCCGCCGATGGATTTCATCCCCTTGGCCGAGCAGAGCCCGCTCATCCACCCTCTCACCCGCTATGTGCTGGCCGAGTCCCTCCGCCAATGCCGTGCCTGGCTCGATCGGGCCTGGCGGTTGCCGGTCGCGGTGAATGTGTCGGCCAACTGTTTCCTTGATCGCTCCTTCGCTGACACTGTTCAGGCCACGCTGGCCCATCACCGGATTCCGGCGGAGCTCCTCACCATCGAGATCACCGAGACAGCCATCATGTCCGATCCCGAGCGAGTTCGCGAGCAGCTCTCGATCCTGCGTGGTATCGGTGTTTCCGTCGCTCTCGATGACTTTGGCGTCGGTCATTCCACGCTCGGAATCTTGAAGTCCCTGCCGATTGACGAACTCAAGGTAGACCGATCACTGGTGTGCAACCTGGCGTCGAATCCTCATGACGCGGCAATAGTGCGCGCCGTGCTGGATCTGGGTCGCAGCCTTGATCTGCGGGTCGTTGCCGAGGGAGCCGAGACCGGCGAGACGTGCGATCTGTTGATGGAGATGGGCTGCGTCGTCGCTCAGGGGTTCAATTGGATGCGACCGATGTCCGCCCCAGAGCTCGACCCATTCCTCACCCGTGTGCTGGGCGAACTCACCGTTCTCTCCCACGACTGAACCGGTCTCGCTGCGGCCATTGCCTCGGGATGGCCACAGCCAAAATCACAGGCGTCGGCGCCCTAGGCTCCCCTCATTTAGAGTGTCCAACAATTCATATCAAGGCTCGATAGAGTGACAGGCGGCACGTTAAGCGTGGCCTGCGGAGTTGGTTCACGTGAGAGGCAAGAGCAGATAGGTAGCCATCGTCAGCGACGACGTGGCCAGACAATCGAGGGGAAACATGACCGACATGGTCAATCGCGTCGAACCGGTGTACGTGCATCGGGTCGTCGTTCGCTTCGCCGGTGACTCCGGCGACGGTATGCAACTTACTGGCGACCGCTTTACGTCTGTAAGCGCGTCCTTCGGGAACGATTTGTCGACGATGCCAGACTTCCCAGCTGAAATTCGCGCCCCTGCCGGAACATTGGCGGGGGTTTCGTCATTTCAAGTACAGATTTCTGATCACGACATCACCACACCCGGAGATGAACCGAGCGTTCTGGTGGCCATGAATCCGGCCGCGCTGAAAGCAGACCTCAAGCGTCTCGAGCCTGGCGGCACCCTGATTCTGAACACCGACACCTTCGATGAGCGGAACCTTCTGAAGGCGGGCTTCGTCGGGAATCCGCTGGAAGACAACAGCCTGAAGGGGTATCGGGTTATTCAGATCCCGATGACCGAGCTGACCAAGAAAGCCACGATCCCACTCGGCGTGAAAGCCAGGGACGCCGATCGCAGCAAGAATTTCTTCGCCCTCGGTCTGATCTCGTGGATGTTTACCCGCCCGATCGACGGCACGCTCGCCTGGATCGATACGAGGTTCGCCAAGAACGAGCTGGTGCGAACATCGAATCGTGCCGCCTTTATGGCGGGCCACGCCTTCGCCGAGACGACCGAGTTGCTCGGTCATGCGTTTCAAGTGTCGCCCGCGAAGCTGCCGGCGGGGGAGTACACCAACATCAACGGCAACACCGCCCTGGCCTGGGGCTTGGTAGCAGCCAGTCAGCTCGCCCGCTTGCCGATGACGCTCGGCAGCTATCCGATCACGCCAGCTTCGGACATTCTGCACGAGTTGTCCAAGCACAAGAATTTTGGGATTCGCACCTTTCAGGCCGAGGATGAGATCGCCGCCATCGGCTCGGCCCTTGGCGCGGCGTTTGCCGGGCACATCGGGGTGACGAGCACGAGTGGGCCCGGAGTTGCGCTCAAGAGCGAGACCATCAGCTTGGGTATCAGTCTCGAGTTGCCGCTGCTCATCATCGACATCCAGCGAGGTGGTCCATCTACCGGGTTGCCCACCAAGACCGAGGCCGCTGATCTGGCCATGGCGCTTCATGGTCGACACGGCGAGGCACCGCTGCCGGTGGTGGCCGCCTACAGTCCGGTGCATTGTTTCGATGCCGCCATTGAGGCAGTACGCATCGCCTTAAAATACCGCACGCCCGTCATCTTGTTGTCGGACGGCTATCTGGCGAACGGTTCTGAGCCGTGGCGGCTACCCGACATTGGCAGCCTGCCGGATATCTCGGTGCCGTTCGCCACCGAGATGAACCACATCGCCGATGATGGCACGCCCGAGTTCTGGCCGTATCTCCGAGACCCCGAAACGCTCGCCCGACCGTGGGCAATTCCGGGCACGCCAGGCCTGATGCACCGAGTCGGCGGTATCGAGAAGGAAGACGGCACCGGAAACATCTCATACAACCCCGAAAATCACGAAAAAATGGTGCACCTTCGGGCGGCCAAGGTAGCGGGCATCGCGAAGGACATCCCGCTGCTCGAAGTTCACGGTGATGCCGATGCCGACTTACTGATCGTGGGTTGGGGCTCTACTTGGGGTGCCATCAGTGATGCTATGCGACGAGTGCGGGCCAGCGGGCACAGGGTGGCATGGACGCACCTGATGCACCTCAACCCGATGCCGTCGAACTTGGGCGACATTCTCGGCCACCGCAAACGCATACTCGTTCCGGAGATGAACTCGGGTCAACTCTGCCGAGAACTGCGCGCGCAATTCCTGGTCGACGCGACGTCGATCTCCAAGGTGCAGGGCGTGCCCTTCACCGCCGCCGAACTTGAAATCGCTATCCGAGGGGCACTGTCATGAGCGACACAATTGTTCCGATCACGTCGAAGAAGGACTGGACCAGCGACCAAGAGGTGCGTTGGTGCCCCGGCTGTGGCGACTACGGCATTCTGCTCGCCGTGCAGATGCTGATGCCCGAGTTGAACGTCGCTCGCGAGAACACGGTCTTCATCTCGGGGATCGGTTGCTCGAGTCGGTTCCCGTACTACATGAATACCTACGGGATGCACTCGATCCACGGTCGCGCTCCCGCGATTGCAACAGGCGTGGCGTTGGCCCGGCCTGACCTTGACGTGTGGGTGATCACCGGTGACGGCGACGCGCTGTCTATCGGTGGCAACCACTTCATCCATGCCCTGAGACGCAACGTGAACCTCACGATTCTGATGTTCAACAACCAAATCTACGGCCTCACCAAGGGGCAGTATTCGCCGACCTCTGAAGTCGGCAAAGTCACCAAGTCGACGCCGTACGGATCCATTGACCCGCCGTTTAACCCCTTGTCGGTTGCGCTAGGCGCCGAAGCGAGTTTTGTGGCTCGAACCCATGACCTCGACCGCAAACACATGATCGAAACTTTTCGAGCAGCCCACGCCCATCGCGGCGCCTCCTTCGTCGAGATCTACCAGAACTGCAACGTGTTCAACGATGGAGCGTTTGACAACGTGACGGGGAAACACTCCCGAGATGCTCACATGATCAACTTGGTGCACGGCGAGCCCATTCGTTTCGGTCCCGAGCGGGAGCGCGGCGTGATGATGCAATCCGATGGACGCCTGGCCTTGGTCGAGGTGGCCGAAGTGGGCGAGGATCGATTGCTGGTGCACGATGCCCATCGAGATGATCCGAGCCTGGCTTTCGCGCTGGCGCGGCTTTCGAATGACCGAAACTCACCCACGCCCTTTGGTGTACTTCGCTCGGTCGAACGCACCGAGTACTCGGGCGCGGTTGCCAGCCAACTGCTCGCCGCCAGCACAAAACAAGGTCCGGGTGATCTCAGCAAATTGCTGCGATCGAACGGCACATGGATGGTCGAATAGGCACGTCTTTTCGCCTGGCGAGACCAAGCGGTCTAGATGAATGAGGCGATGTTCGTCCCTGTTAATCGGCGCGCGCTGTCTCATGTTGGCGGCGCATTGGTCGGGGGATGCCGGTAGTGCGAATGATCCAGGCTCAAGAGCTTGTTCGCTCCCGACAATTTGTCGAGAACGCGTCTGTTTCGCCTTAAGTCCCCAGGGCATCGTGCCGATTGGATAACCAGCAATCGGGAACGGGAGCCCGCATAGCTTGACCAAGTCTCCTTGTTTTCGGGCGCAACACCCAACCGCTACGCCGCCCGGCGTAAACAAACAGGAGAAGGCATGCCTAGCTATCTGTCCCCAGGGGTTTACGTCGAGGAGGTAGCGTCCGGCTCAGCGACATTGTCGGCTGGTGCTACCGCTATCGCCGCATTCGTCGGCTTCACGGAAACCTTTCCGAACGACGACCCTACCGATCCCGAGGGCCTCAAGCCCCGCATGATCTCGAGTTGGACCGACTACGAGCGCATGTACGGCGGATTTGTTCCCGGCGCCATGCTGCCCCATAGCGTGTTCGGCTGGTTCCAGAACGGCGGGTCCGTGTGCTACATCGTCCGTATCCCGAACTCGATGCCGTCGCAGGAGCCGGGCATGCGCGCGCTCCCCGCCGCTGACCGAGCGCTGGGCAACCTTCTCGAAATCAGCTCTGTCGGCCCCGCCGATGGCATGAGCGTTGCTGTGAACATCAACGTGCCCGAAGATGACGGCGGCCCGGAAGTTCCTCCGTCGTTCGACCTCACCGTGCTGCGCAACGGCGTGCCGGTCGAGTCGTTCGCCGGTCTCACCACCACAGAGGGACCCACCAACGTCATTACGGCCACGGCCACATCCGAGCATTTGAAGGTCGCCATGAAGACGGCTGTTCCCGTCGACATCGACCCCTTGCTCACCATGCCCAAGCAGGGTGTGTATGACCTGGTGCCGGCGCCCGTCGTGCCCGTCGAGGTCAAGGCCACGCAGTTCGCCGGTTCCGAGACGGCTCGCAAGGGCATTAATGGCCTGGTCATCGCCGACGACGTCACCATGGTGCTTGTTCCCGACCTGGTCACCGCCGCTACTAAGGCTGACGGCACGATCGACCTGAACATGTGGAAGGCGGTGCAAACCTCGCTCATCACGCATTGCGAGATGTCGGCCAATCGCATGGCCATCCTCGATGCTCCCCCCGGAATGGGCATCCAGCAGATCAAGGAGTGGCGTTCGGACACCGCCATGTACGACTCACCGTTCGCCACCCTGTACTACCCGTGGGTGAAGGTCTCGAACCCGAACCCGACCAAGGGTGACGAAGAGATTCTGATCCCGCCGTCTGGCCACGTGGCTGGCTTGTGGGCCCGCACCGACGACACCCGCGGTGTCTGGAAGGCCCCGGCGAACGACACGCTTCGCGGCGTGCTCGATGTCGAGCGCGACATCACCAAAGCCGAGCAGGGCCTACTGAACCCAGTCGGCATCAACTGCATCCGTCCGTTCGGTACCCGCGGCATCCGCGTATGGGGCGCCCGCACCTTGTCGTCGAACACCGACTGGACCTACATCAACGTCCGTCGGCTCTTCAACATGATCGAGTCGACGATCATGGAAGGCACGCAGTGGGTCGTCTTCGAGCCCAACGATCAGAAGCTGTGGGAAGGCGTCAAGCGCACGCTCAACGCATTCCTCCGCGGTCTTTGGCGTGACGGCGCCCTGTTCGGCGCCACCCCCGAGCAGGCGTTCTTCGTGCGTTGCGACGCCGAAACCAACCCGCCCGACTCGATCGATCAAGGCAAGCTCATCGTTGAAGTCGGCATCGCCCCGGTGAAGCCGGCCGAATTCGTCATCTTCCGTATCAGCCAGTTCAAGGACAACGCCGCCTGATAGGCGGCCGTTCACTCACTCAGGAAAGGGAAACAAACCATGGCAGCAGATCATGACATTGAATTTCTTGGCTCTCAGTTCGCCCTCGAGCTCGAAGGAGTCGAGATGGCTCGATTCACTGAGATCGCCGGGCTTGCATGGGAGACCGAGGTTGTCGAGTACAAGGACACGCTCAAGAGCGGCAAGGTCATTATTCGTAAGCGTCCCGGCCAGACCTCGTTCGGCGACATCACGCTCAAGCGTGGCCTGTCGGGCGATCGCGGCCTATCGGCTTGGCACCAGACGGTTATGGACGGAAAGGTCGAGCGCAAGAACGGTTCGGTCGTCGTTTATGACATGGCCGGTACCGAGCTTGATCGCTGGAACTTCGAGAGGGGATGGCCCTCCAAGTGGAGCGCGTCCGACCTGTCGGCCGCCAGCGATGACGTGATGATCGAAGAACTGACCATCGCCATCGAGTTCCTCGAACGCAAGAAGTAAGGAATCCCCGTGGCGAAGTTGCAGACCGAGTTCGAGTTCTACCTTCCGAAGGGCTTCGTCGATGATGACGGCACCGTGCATCGGACGGGCACTATGCGACTCGCCACGGCGAGGGACGAGTTGGAACCGTTACGTGACCCTCGGGTCCGCGACGCGGACGACCCGTTCCTCACCATCATCGTGCTCTCACGGGTGGTGACCGAACTGGGAACTCTCAGCAACGTCACTCCCCGTGAGATCGAACGACTCTTCGCCGCTGACCTTGCGTACCTGCAAGACGTCTACGGCGCGGTGAACTTCGGTTCCGCCGCTGACGGGGCTGAGGTCGTAGCCGAAGGTTCCCGCCGCAAACGGCAAGAGGCTGAAGAGGCCCGCAACGCCGGTCGCCGACGTTTGGCGACGCCTGAGCCGGAGCAAGCGTACGGGGACGATATCGACGACGAACTCGATGACATCGACGAGGACGAAGACGACACTATCGACGCCGACACGCTGGCTGCAGCGCTTCAAGCCCGCTTCGGTGACGATGACGAAATCGAGGATGAACTCCAAGAGTTGTCGGTCGGCTCGTCGAGACGCCGTCATGTTGAAGAGATCGGCTCTCGCCGCAGTTAAGACGTCATTGTCGATCGGCCTGCGGGGGCCGATCACGCATGGTGCAATCCCCGGTATTCGTAACACAACGGGCCTCCAGTCCCTCTCCCTATTCGAACTGCAAACCACGGTGGACAGCAATGAAACGCTACCCAGAGCCCGCTTTGTGGGACGAGATCACCTATCTGGCTTATCACCTGCACTGGGATTTTGAACGGTTGCTCGACCTGGAGCACCGTGATCGATCCCGGCTCATTAAATCAATCTCCGAACTGAACCGACGCTCCGTGGAGGCGTACCGAAATGCCTCCTAGCCCTTCCGCCCCGCCGCCCAAGCCGGCCACGAAACCGCCGGCAACGGCAGTAAAACCAGCCGCAACGCCAGCGGTGCGTCCCGCCGCCAAACCGCCCGCGAAGCCCGCTGCGAAACCGCCGGTAAAGCCAGCCGCGAAAAAGCCCGTACCCAAGCGCAAGCCCGTCAAAAAGGAGAAGGACAGCCAGTTCGAGCATGACTCGGCGACCCTGGCGACCTTCATTGTCGAGATCGATGGGGTTGAGATCGGTCGTTTCACGGAGATCTCTGGACTACAACTCGACATCGATGTGATGGAGTACGAAGAGGGTGGCGAACACGGCTTCGTGCACAAGTTTCCGGGCCGTTTGAAGTGGCAGAACCTGGTCTTGAAGCGGGGGGTCACCAACGACGACAACCTGCTGAAGTGGCTACAGAGTTCTGCCGGCGACGGCTTCTTGAAGCGCAAAGGCAAGGTCACGCGCACCTCTGCCGCCATCACTCTGGTCGGCGTGAACGGGAAGCGCCTGCGATCGTGGATCGTCGACGACGCAATGCCCGTGCGCTGGACCGGACCCAACTTCGCATCGTCAGCCACCAACGAATTGCCCGAGGAAGAGTTGGAGATCGCCCATCATGGCTTCCGATCCAAGAAGCCCTGACGGGGCTGGCGCCCCTGCGCCCATGAAGCTCGGTGCGGCATGCCTGGCCCGGTCCATCGGCCGCGTCGCAGCACCGCTTGGCGGAGTTGTGGCACCGATCCGGCGGGCGGGCGACCTGGCCTCGACTATCTCGTCCTTTGGCCGAAACCTCGGGGGTAGCCTGCGATCGCGTCCGATTCGGCCGTCGTTCTCCACGGGCGTTCCCGAGGTACGGTTCCCCGCCGGTGTGTGGGCCATGCCTGCCATCGAGCCCGAAGCACCCTCGGATATGGACCCGGCGATGGCCGCGCTGCACGCCCGACTTCGTCAGAGTAAGGCACCGAAGAAGGCTGCTGTTGCGCCACCTCGTCGCGGGTTACCCTCGACCCTGCGCCGCCACGGAATGAGCCTGAGCGGACCGGGAACCGGCCCATCGGGATTCGCGCGTCGGTTGGCTCCGGCAGACACCTTCGTGCCCCGAAACGATGGCCATTTCTCCACGACGCCGGGTCGTCCCCGCCAGATCGGCCCCGGCGGAGGTGTCAACGGTGCCAAGCCAGCGGCGCTCGGCCCCTCGACTGGTTGGACATCCAAGCCAGCCCCCCGTCCCCGTTTCAGTGCTCGGGCTTCGACGCCTGCGCCCCGGGCCGCTCGCGCGCCGGGAGCGACGTCACCGCGTAGCACGTCACGGACCAGGTCGAGGTCGGCCGAGGCGCCCGAGGGAGAGCCAAAGGTTCATCGCTCGCACGTCTCGCGTCGGGCTGGCCTGATTGACGAGAGTGCCGAACCCCGCGTGAAAGGGGGTGCGACGGTTCGCTCGCGACGCGAACCCAGTGACCGGTCCTCGCATTCTGTCTCGTCCTTTCGTCCCAGTGCAGTCGTCGTAAGGATGGCCAGGGAGGGTCGGACTAACCCGAAGCGGGTCGTGCGACCGCGACAGGCCCCTTCCAAACTGACCGGCTCGATCTCTGAGCGGATTGGTGGCTTGTCTGGCGCGCGACGTCAGGCGCGAGACAAAGCCGTGCCCTTGTCGGCTCGGTCCGCCGGCTCGGCTCGGTCGCTCCGTCGATCAGCAACGGGCGACACTCATAGCGCATCTCGGCCCGTTGAAGGCGGCGTGCGCCCGTCGCGCTCTGATCGCGCGACAGCTCGGGTAGCCGGCGGACCGGGGCCCTCGGCGGATCGTTGGTCTGACCTGCGTCCGCTGTCGCTTGGCGTTCGTCGAATTGGCCTGTCGTCGTTCGCGAACGCCGGATCTCGGATGATTGGTTCGCTGGCACCAATAGGCCCCATGGTTGCGTCCCGCCTTCTGCCAACGGCTCCTCACGAGCGCGCCCAAGCCCCATCGGTGGCACCATCGGGATGGTCCGCACGGTTGCACGCAGCGTGGTCTGCCCCCAGCAAAACTGCTGCTGGACCATTGCCATCGGTTCGCTTCCCAACTTTTCGTGGGCCAACTGTCGATGCCTCGAAGTCGGTATCGATCGGGAGTAAGGCGCCCCTGATGCGACCGGCTGGCCCCCCGGAGACAAGTGCGCGGCGAGCCAATGCTCCGCTCGTCGGGTGGGATCGGGCCAGCATGATGTTCGGCGGCAGCCCGCTAGGGGCGCGAGAGCGTCGAAACGGGCCCTTGCGGCTCGATCGAATACACCGACATGCCCAGCCGCTGGCAGGGTCCCGCAGCCTTCGCTGTCTCGACCGCGCGCTTGGGGTCGGCCCAACCACGGCTCATACCGGGGCCGCGAGTGCAAAGTCTCGAACTGCAAAGGCGTTGCAGGGGCAGGCGCCCACAGGTGACGGAGCCGTTGCGGCCGAGGTGTGGGCGGCACGACTGCAGGCCGCATTCGGTGGCAACGCCGAGCAGGCCGCATTGCCCTTGAATCAGGTCGGAGTCGGCGGCAGCACTCAAACTGCGTCCGGTACCGACACACTGGCGCGATCTATTCGACCGAGCGCCGAATCGCCCTTCTTGCGCTTCAATCAAACCGCTCGCGGACTTGGCCCAGCACCATCGCAATCGACCTCAGCGGGCGTTCGTTCGACTGTATCTCTCGGGCAACGCTGGACGTCACCAAGGTCTGACAATCGAACGTCGCGGGCCTCGTTGCTTGCCATTGACGACAGGGTCGCATCGGGTGCCGGTGCATTCGGTTCCCGATTGAACACCTCGTCCTCTCCCCGCCCGCCATTGACCGGTGAGATGCATCGCGATCTTGATGGCCGGCACCCTCTGGGATCTGCATGGATCGGTGCCGACGAGGCGGCCGCATCTTCGCATCCGACCCTTGCCCCGACTCGGTTGAGGGCACCACGAACCGTAGCGTCGCCCGCCACCTTTTCGGCTAACGCCGCGTCGGTAACGAACCCTGGCGTTGGCTGGGCCTCGGCTGCTCCGGGAGTCAACACGGGTGTCGGCTGGGGCTCGGCTGCTCCGGGCATCAACACGGGTGCCGGCTGGGCCTCGGCTGCCCCTGGTGTCGGCTGGGCACCGTTGGTCGCCCCTGGAATCGCCCGACTGTTCTCATCGAGCACCGAGTCATTGCCTCCGTTTGCGACATCGACCGCGTGGGGAGCGGCTCGCCCGAGCCCAACGTCGTGGTCGGGCCCCTCCGACTCCGCGCCGGGTAACAGCCGAGCCGGAACAAGCCCGACAAATCGGGGGTCGGACCATGTCGTCCGCCGGTCGGGCCCGACCACGTCCGCCCGGCGATCGGCATCCAGTACCGAAATCCACGCCATCGATGATGCTGGACGATCCGCAAATAGCTCGGAGACCTCGTCATCGAGCGCTCAGATGCCGCCGAAAGCGGTCGTCCTCGGTGCCCCGGCCCACGTGATTCGTCGCCGGCCGGTGCGAGAACGGCGCGCCGCTGCGCTCGATGTGCTGCGCCGTTCGCCGGCAATTCAGACACGGGCGTTGCCCGCCAGCTATCGATCACTCGCAGCCTACGTCACCTCAGGGTCGATCAGTATCGCCCATGACGCCACCGCCCAGGCGGCACTTTCGGCGGCCGGCGTCTCGGCTGCCACTGTCGGACGCACCATTTTGTTAGAGCGAGCGCCGACGATGGCCGCCCGCGACCGTGAGTTGGTTGCCCACGAGATGGTGCACGCAGCCGCCAATACCAAGATCCCGCGCTTCTTCGATGATCCGCATCACGATCATGAGGAGCGCACGGCAGTGAGCGTCGGGCGACTGGCCCGATCCTTGAGCGCCGAGACCATTCGTACCGCACCAGTGCCGCCGATTTTGGGCGGACCGACCGGAAAGGGAACAGGAACCTCCATGGTTGCACCACCACCCTTTGGAGCACATACCGCGGTTGCACCCCCCAAGGGACCGACCGGGATGGGTGCCGCGGCCATCGCGAGCGCGGCGGCTCCCGATGGCCCGCGGCCTCAGATTCGGCGCTCAACCGGCGGACGCAGCACCACCACGCTGCATCGGTCGGCCGGGTCGAGTTCGAGTTCGAGTTCGAGTTCGACACACCGAGCCGGAGGCGCAGCGGGTCAAGGCCTGCAGCGACAGGCGGCGCCCGCGGCGTCGGTGGTACCCGCCGCCACAGGTGGAGGACAGCAAGCCGCAGGGTCCCTGCCAGGTGCCGGGCCATCGGGCGCAACAGCGAAGGGACGGTCGTTGACTACGACCGAAAGGCTTGACCAAATCGAAGAACTCGCCGCCCTTATAGAAGCGCGGGTACTTGCCGAATTGGAACGACGGGGCGGACAACACCGGGGGTGGATCTGATGGCATCCAAAGCGCAGAAGGCCTATTTAGAGACTGAGGGCAAGAAGAAGATTCCGTGCCTTTTCAACCCGGCAGAGCTGGCGTTCTCGATAACCAATGAGTGGGAATCGACCGTAAAGCCGGGTCAGCAAGTGCCAGCGTTGCAGTACACGGGCGGCAAGTCGGCCACGCTGGGCCTTGACCTGTTTCTCGACACGACCCACGAAGGTAAGCCGGTCACAACGTACGTGAACGAGCTGGTGAAACTGATGATGGTCGACACCTCGCTGCCCGGGTACTCAAAGAAGAAGCAGAACGGTCGACCGGGGTGGGTCAAGTTGCACTGGGGACGGTTCCATTCGTTCCGCTGCGTGATTGACAACCTCGAGGTGAAGTACACCTACTTCGGCAAGGATGGCACCCCGCTGCGGGCCACCGCCGGTGTCAGTTTGGTGCAGTACAACCCTGAGAACGCCTGGCCGAATCAGAATCCGACGTCTGGTACGCCCACGCCCGGCCAGGCTCACGTCGTGCAACGAGGTGAAAGCTTGGATCGTCTTGCTGCCCGCTACTACGGCGATCCGTTCCGATGGCGGCCGATCGCCGATATGAACGGCATCCGCGACCCTTTCTCGCTGAAGCCGGGACGGGTACTCGACATCCCCCAGATCGAAGCCTAAGTGCCGCCCCCCGCCAACGCCCTGGGTGTGCAGCCGCCGTCGGTGAAATCCAGCGGCGCGGAACTCGCTGCACCCATCATGGACAAGCTGGTCGACCTGCGCGTCTCGTTGTCGGTGCACGCCGCGGCCATGGCGGTCATCCGTTTCGAGGATCAGGCGTTTGCCATTTTAGACAGCGACAAGTTCAAAATCGGTGGGACGCTGGCCGTGTCGATGCCCACCAGCGGAAGCCAAATCGTGTCGACGTTCACCGGTGAAATCGTGTCGCTCGGCATGGATCAGGGCATTGGCGGACGCCACGAGCTGGTGGTGACGGCCTTCGACAAGAGTCATCGCCTTTCGGGGCAGACCAACAATCTCACTTATCTCAACCAGTCACGCGGTGACATCGTCAAGAAGATTGCGGGCCGCAACGGTTTGAGCGCCAAGGTCACCGGCGGGGGAGCGAGCGAACCTCACCTCATCCAAGCCGGCACCGACTACGCGTTCTTGAACGAGCTGGCCGAATCGCTCGGTTGCGAGTGGTACGTGGATGGCGCAGACCTGCATTTCCGCAAGCGCCCCTCTACTGCGGGTGTCACCCTCACCTGGGCAGATGATCTCTGGCGCTTCCAGGCCCGCTATTCCGCCGCTGACGCTGCGGTCAAAGATGTGGTCGTGCGGGGCTGGGATCCGGCCAAGCAAAAGGCCGTCACCGGCAACGCGTCGGCCGTACTCGGTAGCCCCAGCGGCCAGGATTTGGGCAGCGATGCCCCCTTGGTCGCCGACGGCCATAGCAAGGCCAAGTCGGCGTTCGGCAAGAAGTTGGTGGTCGGTTCGACCGGTGTTCGCACAGCGGCCGAAGCGGAAATGTTGGCCTCATCTGTGGCTCGGACCCTGCTCGGCGACGGTGTGGCCGCCAGCGGCGAATGCCTCGGCAATCCCAATTTGAAGCCCGGCACCATGGTGAAGATCGCCAACATGGGCGCCAAACTCAGCGGCAAGTACTACGTCACCGAGGTCGAGCACATCTTTGGACTCTCGCGCCCTTTGATCACCCGCTTCAAAGTGGCGGGTGCCCGTAGCCGACACGGGGCCGGCACCCGACGCGCCGCGAACGGGCGCGAGTGGGGCAACGACGGTGTCGTGCTCGGCGTCGTAACCAACAACAAAGATCCCGAAACGCAGGGTCGCGTCAAGGTAAAATTCCCGACCCTGGGCGACAACGTCGAGAGTACCTGGGCCCGCGTTGCCGCACCCGGTGCAGGTAAGACCCGAGGCCTCGACTTTCGACCCGAGGTCGGTGACGAGGTCGTGGTGGCCTTCGACCGCGGTGATCTTCGCCAGGCTGTCGTCATCGGTGGCCTTTGGAGCGCTAAGAACAAGATCGTCGCCGAGACAAAAGTGGCTGGCGGCAAGGTGAGCACGCGAGTGATCCGATCACGGGTCGGGCACATGATCACGATGGCCGACGGAGATAGTCCCGCTGACCGTCACATCACGATCGCTCTTGCCGATAAGAAGACAGTGGTCATCATCGGGCAGGAAAAAATTGACGTTGCCGCCGCACCTGGCAAGCCCATCCACCTCAAGGCTGGGCAGGCTGAGGTCACCATGACGGGTACCGGCGACATCACCCTCAAGGGGGTGAACGTCACTATCGAAGGCAAGGCCAAGGTGGCCATCAAAGCCCCGCAGATCGAAATCAAGGCGCAGGCCGCGCTCAAGCTGGAAGCCGCGGCGATGGCTGAAGTGAAGGGCGCCATCGTCAAGGTCGAGGCCTCTGGAATCGCGACCGTCAAGGGCGCCATGTTGAAGTTGAACTAGGCGGAGATTATGTCGGATACCTCAGCACTCAACAGCGCCTCTCACATCGGCCAGGGCATTTCCTTTCCGCTGCAGACCAGCTACACCGGCGGCATTCTGCTCACGCGTGGCGCCGATTCAATCGAGCGCGCCATGCGCATGATCATCGGCACGGCGCCAGGCGAGCGCGTGATGAGGCCCGACTTCGGCTGTGCCATCTGGGATCTTCTGTTCGAACCGATCAACATCAATACCCTCGGTCTGATGTCCGAGGCGGTGCGCGAATCCATGTCTCGGTGGGAGCCGCGCATCGAGGTGGAAGATGTCGAAGTCGAGCCGGACGACGATCGCGATGGCCAAGTTCAGATCCACATTTCGTACACCGTGCGAGCGACCAATGACCGTCGCAACCTGGTGCATCCGTTCTATTTGATTCCAGGCGAGGGCGACGAGGAAGACCAATGATCACTGAGGAGAACCCGTCGTGAGCCTGCCCGTTCCCAACCTTGATGACCGTCGCTTCCAGGACATCGTCGACGAAGCAAAACGAATGATCCCTCGCCTTTGTCCGGAGTGGACCAACCACAACATTTCCGATCCTGGCGTCGCACTCATCGAGCTCTTCGCCTGGATGACAGAACTGACCCTATATCGTCTCAATCAGGTACCAGACCGGATGTACACCCAGTTCCTGAACCTGATGGGCATCACTCCGTTCCCGGCTCGCGCCGCTACTGCTGAGCTGACGTTTTGGCTTTCGGCGGTTCCGGACGAGCCGATCATTGTACCGGCTGGCACCGAGATCGCCGCCGGTGATGGTGACGACGCGCTGGTATTCACCACCATGAGTGAGCTTCGGATCGAACAATCGGGTCTGTCTGCCGCCTTGACCGGACGTGGAGAAGAGGGCCTGCGCGATGTTCTCGGTGAGTTGCACTACGACCGCGACAGCGTTGCCTGCTTCCCGTCGGATCCCATCGCCCCCGGCGATGCCATGTACCTCGGCTTTGACCGTTGCCTGGCCGGGCAGGCCGTCGAGCTCACCATCGTCACCGCGGCTTCGGGTGTCGGCATCGACCCGTTGCGGCCGCCGATTGCTTGGGAATGTTGGACGGGGGAGTACTGGGTGCCGTGCGCGGTACACCAGGACGACACCGGTGGTCTCAACCGAAGCGGCACCGTCGTGCTCATGGTGCCCCGGCTGCATGAGCCCCTCACGCTGAATAACCAGCGCAAGTGGTGGCTTCGGGTGCGGCTCACGCCAGCAACCCCCGATCAGCCGACCTATCGCAGTTCTCCTCTGATTACCACGGTCGAGGTCGCCTGCCTCGGTGGCACGGTGAAGGCGGAACACTCTGAGCCGATCGAGAATGAAGACCTCGGCCGGGCGACTGGTCAGCCGGGAGACGAGTTCCGCCTCGGGCATCGGCCGATCCTTCCTCGTCGCCCCGGTGAGAACATCGTGGTGCTCGACGGCGGGACCGAGACCGTATGGACCGAGGTCTGCGACTTCAGTAATTCGGGGACGACCGATCGTCACGTCGTGTGGGATGACGCCCAAGGCGTCGTTCGATTCGGGCCGGCGATCCGCTATCCCGATGGTCGGCTCCAGCAGCACGGCGCCGTACCGTCGATGGGCGGCTTCGTGATGGCTCGGGCCTATCGCCACGGCGGCGGTGTTGTCGGCAACCTCGGCCGCGGCATGATCACCTCGCCGCGCGCGGGCCTGCCTTTCATCGATCGGGTCGAGAATCTGGCGCCCGCATCGGGTGGCGTCGACCCCGAATCGGATGACAACGTCAAGAATCGCGGTCCCCTTAGCCTGCGAACCGGCCAGCGGGCCGTCACCTCCAGCGACTATGAACGCCTCACCCTGGAATCAACCTCACAGGTGGCCCGGGCCCGCTGCGTTGTGCCGGAACGGCCCGGACATCCCGTTCGAGTGCTGGTCGTACCCCGCATCAACCGGCCAGCGGAAACACTGACGATCGACGACATGGTGCTGAATGACACTCTCTTCCAGGTCATTTCCAGTTTCCTTGACGAGCGCCGAGTTATAGGTTCTTGCGTCGAGGTGACTACGCCCTATTACGTCGGCGTGAGCGTTGCGGTCTTGGTTCGGGCGTCGACCGGCAGACCCCATACCCTGGTGCGCCAGCAGGTTTTGGAGACGATTTTCAACTACCTCAGCCCGTTCGCCGGAGGTTCGGCGGGCACCGGTTGGCCGTGGGACAAGACGCTGACCAGCGCTGAACTGCTGGCGCTCGTGGCTTCGGTTGACGGCGTCGCCGCCGTCGACGAACTCGTGATGTTCGAAGTCGACCTGCGCAATGGCACACGCCTCGGCGACGCCGTCGATGTGTTGTCGCTCGATGGCCGATCGCTCTTTCTCGGTGCCCGGCATCGTGTCGTCGTGTCATGAGCGCCGACCTTGTGCCTTACGGCTCTAGCTCGCTCGTATTGAAGTCCGCACCGAAGCCGGTAACCGTGACTACTGCGCTCGGCTATAACGACGGATGGCTCGTTGGTGCCATGCCTGTTGTCATGCAGGAGGACTACCTGCTGGCCCGATTCGTATCGATCTTCGAAGAGATTTCATCCTCGGTGCGGTACGCGGTGGAAAAGTCCATCGACGTCGCTGATGTGACCGTTGCCCCCGGGCCCATGCTGCGGTATCTCGGCGATTGGGTGCAGGCTCCGGCGATTCACGAACATCTGCCGCTCGGTGTTCAGCGCCGTATCGTGCGCGCGGCGGGGGAAACCATGGCCGAGCGTGGCACGGCCGGCGCGCTCGAGCGCCTGCTGGGTTCGGTCACCGGTGCCACGGCGACCGTCCACGATTCGGGCGGAGTCTTCGCCGACGGCGCGGCCCCGATCGGACCGACCACGGTAGTGGTGCGGCTGTCGGGGACCGGCCATTTAAGCGAAGCCGAGGTGCGCACACTGGTTCGGGATGAGGTGCCCGCCCATGTGGGCGTAGAGGTGTTCTTCTCTGACGCCATAGCTCTGATGACCACAAACCCGGCGGAGGCTGCGACATGACGATTATGTCTGAGAACATCGACACCACTCGTGAGCAGGCGGTCCTGCCAGCCACCAGTTTGCATGAGGCGCTGAACCGCCCCGGCCCGGCCGAGCCTGCCCGGCCTGCATCGCCGACGGCTGGCGACGATGTCGTCAGTATGGACTGCCCAGGTTGCGGGGCCGCCTACGTCGGCCCGCGCCCGAGCCGCACATCGGCCCGATCATTTTGCACAGCATGTGACTACCCGCTGTTTCTGTCTATAGCCCCTGAGGCCCCGCCCGCCGCCGAGACCGATCTTGGTAAGCGCCGTTTGCCTGGTGTCGATGGAAAAGATCGTCTTGGCGCGGTGCCATGTCCGCTCTGTGCTGAGCCCAACATGCCCGATCCCGACGGGGTTTGCTTGCGATGCGGCGCCACCCTCTTTCCCGAGCCGGCCGAGCCGGTGTTCGAACCGCTGCCCGAAGTCGACGCCATCGTCGTCTATCGAAGCCACTACTGGTGGATCATTGCCACCGTCACCCTCACCATCTTGCTGGCCGCCACCGCAGGCGCCCTCTACTGGGTTTGGTGAGTCGCAGCACCGCGTCAAATGTCGGCAAACAGCTGAAGAATCACCTGAGAACTGCCGACAAACAGGTCGAAGAATAAATAAAAGGAGCCGTTAAAATGTCCCTTCGCACTATGGTCATCTCCGTACGGGTGACGCCATGAGCAAGTTCTCAGAAGCCGCCGCAGGCCTCATACCGAAGCCGCCTGCGGCCTCGTCCTGTCCAAGCGCCGCCAGTCCGACTGCCGCACCAGCCGGTCCGTCTGCCCCCGGGGCGCCGAAGCCGTCACCGAAGGAGAACATCTTCAGCGCGGCCGCCAAGACGCCTGCCAGCGCCAAGCCGCAGGCAGCGGCGGGCTAGCCCACGTCCCGACGGGTGCTGACATGTATTGCTATCTATCCGAACGTGCGTAGCTTCGAATGAACCTTTCCCATTCGATGAACACACGGCCGATCCCGCCTGCATCCGAGCATGCCAACGCGCCACTACGGCCGGTCGCACCACAGCGGCCGATTGTCGCTGTGCCGAGTTCGGTCGTCTTGCAGGCAAAATTGATGGTGGGCTCATCGTCTGATCCGTTGGAGAAAGATGCCGACGAAATCGCGGCGAAGTTCATGCGGTACGCGCCCGTCGGCGGTGTAGCTGTCGAAGCCGAGACGGCCCCGACAGCTACACCAGTCCGGGCGCGCCGCCAGATTGCCGAGCCTGTACCATCGACCGGCGCCTTCGAGGCTTCGGATGTGACACAAGCCCACATCGCGGCCACGCGGGGATCCGGAAAGCCCTTGCCCGACGCGTTCCGAACGAAGATGGAATCGATGACGGGAACCGACCTGGCAGGCGTAAGCCTCCATGCCGACGCAGCTTCAGCGGCCACTGCCGCCACGATCGGGGCCAAGGCCTTTGCTGCCGGATCCGATATCTATTTCGGCGCAGGGGCGAGTCCGTCTGACACCGAACTGTTGGCCCACGAGGTGGCTCACGTCGTGCAGCAACGCAACGGTGGGGGTCCGGTCGCATCACGAATCAGTCGAACGCTGCGAACCCAGCCCGACGTCCGCTCCGACACAACCTGGGCGACTGAAAAGTGCGTCGATGGTTTTGCCGAACGCCTCCGGTCCCCGACGGCGAAAGCCGTACGGGCGAAACGTGCAAGCGGGCTCACGCCCGAGTACTTGTCAAAAGCGATTGCGCCGACATATCAACAGCAGCAGCGGACGCCACCCCAGACCAAGCCTATAGCGGATGCAGCCCAGCAATCAGCTGCGCTTGACCTCGCGGTTGAGCGAACGGTCATTGATTCCACGGAATCGGTGCTGGGCTTTCGACCCGAGACGGTGAAGGTAGAGGCCGGGGCTCTCAGCTTCGCCCAGGTACAACCTGTCGCCGCTCTGGCTTCCAACCCCTTGCCGTCCTCGAATGGGATCGTGCCTCGATGACATCGTTGCCGGCGGGACACGTCGTGAGTCGTTATGCCGATGAACTTCTCCGCGCCGCAATAGCGGAACGGTCTGAAGTCGGAGAGGTCGATTGGGAGATATTGCTGCGGCGGTTGCCAAGTTTCGATGATGGCGAACAGCGTCGAGTAGTCGATCACGCCGTTGCCGAACGACTTAGCGAGGTTCGGTCGGAGTTTCGAGGTTTGCTTGCGTCAGAGGATTCCTTTGCGATACTCGTTCGCCGCAGCGGACTCTGTGTGCCAGCTTCGGAGGTTCTGGGCTTCCTGCTGGCAGTAGACCTCGATGAGAACCGACAGGCTGTAATCGCAGCATTGCGAGCATCCACTGATGGTTGGCGGCCGACGTTCGGCTTTCTCGCCGGGCTCATGTGGGAGAGCGCCTGTCTGGATACCTTGGGGGCCGACGGGCCGCTACGACGTGCTGCGCTCGTGTCGACACCGAGCGATCGATCCTGGGCTCGTACCGAGGTGTGGCTCGATCCGGCAGTCGCTTGGTCACTCTGTCGACAAGACGGATCGGGGCCGCCGGTTCCAGAGGGTTGCGTAACGTTCGAGGCGAATGCATCCGGTGAGGGCTCACGCCTTGTGATGATCGCGGGACCAGACACGACTCGCCGCCGAAGGGTTGGCGCAGCAGCATCAGTCGGCCAGCGCTTTGTCGTTTGTTCGACCCCCGTCGACATGGCCGGCTGGCAGGCCGTCGTGCGATACGCCAGCCTGTCGGGGCGCAGCGTCATTGTGGAACTCGATGACGATTTCCCGACTATTGGTCGTCACATCGTCGACCGGTCCGACCATCTCAACTGGGTGCTGACGAGCCGTGCCGAGATCCCGGTCGCTCAAGGGCCGACTCGACCGTGGCATGAGGTGCGAGCTGACGATGTGACCGCCTCCGAAGCGGAGCTGCTTTCGGCATTCGGCCAAGACGCCACAACCGACCATCGCCTCACCATCCATCAGGTGATGCTGGCCGAGCGGGTGTTGGCTGGCCGGATCGCGCCGGAGGGCGAAAGCCGCGCGGATCAGGTCACAGCCGCCGTCCGCCGTCTTGCCAGCGGCGAGTTGGATCGACTCGCCACCCGTATTCGTCCACGACGCGGCTGGGATGACCTGGTTCTGCCGACCGATCAACTCGACCAGGTGAGGTCGGTGCTCGCTCGCTACCGGCATCGGACAGAGATTTATGACACATGGGGTTTCAAGCCGCTACCGTCGGCTGGCGTAGTGGCGATGTTTTCTGGGCCGCCGGGAACGGGAAAAACCCTGTCGGCGGAGATCGTGGCGGGGGAATTGGGGCTCGATCTCTTTCGCATTGACCTGGCCTCGCTGATCTCGAAGTACATTGGCGAGACCGAGAAGAACCTGGAAAAGATCTTCCAGGCGGCCGAGGGCGGCACGATGGTGTTGCTCTTCGATGAGGCTGATGCGGTCTTCGGTAAACGCTCGGAGGTCAGCGATGCCAATGACAAGTACGCCAACGTCGAGACGTCGTATTTGCTGCAACGCATCGAGTCCTACGACGGCATTGTCATTCTCACCACCAACTTCCCGAGCAACATCGACGAGGCCTTCATGCGGCGCATTCACGTGTCGGTTGAATTTCCGCAGCCCGAAGAAGCCGAACGACTGCAAATGTGGGCG
The DNA here is from genome assembly GCA_043744155.1 of Acidimicrobiia bacterium. GTDB lineage: Bacteria > Actinomycetota > Acidimicrobiia > Acidimicrobiales > Ilumatobacteraceae > JANMCE01. The sequence continues at coordinate 21,455 of JAYTVF010000182.1, forward strand.
CAGTCATTCCCAGCTGTGGCGCCCCTTGGGGAACTTGATCTGCCATTCCTTGCTCGGCAGTTCAAACTGACGGGTGCGGCAATCCGGTCGATTTCGTTGGCCGCCGCGTTCCGAGCCGCCGAATTGGCAACACCGATTGGTATGGATGCCGTCATCGCCGCGTTGCGCCTCGAGCTCCGCAAGCAGGGTCGTCTCGCGGGCTCCATCGACTTCGGTGCGTACTCCAGCGTCGGTCGCTAACGGTCCCGCTCCCAATTGGAACCGCGTTCGACCGGTCGACAGTGAATCCACCCTGCGAACATCGATGACCCGAGGTCCATTCTGTCGCAAGTCGTCCAGCGGCCACTGTGCCCGGCAGCGCTCCATCTCTGTCGGGGGCGAACCTTAGGGGTTGGCCAGCACGATGGCGGCGCTTTGCTCAGTGGCGTCCTTGGTGATCGTGAGCGTGAGGGTCTTGTCGCCAGCGGCGCTGTACGCGATGACGCGATTGGACGCGCCAAGTTGATCGACCTGCTCCTCGTAGCCAGCCGCACGCGCCGCGGACTTGAAGGTGGCGACATAATCGTCGATGGCCCCCGTCAGCACGATGACGACGTTGGCCGTCCGACCCGATGCCGATTTCCGGTCTGCGTGCGAGGTGATCTTTGCGCCAGAAGGCACGTACGCGGCGAGATCACTTGGAAGGGCCGTCTGTGTGGATGCCGAACAGGCCGCCAGAGCGAGGGTCAGTAGCACCACTCGTACCGACTGACGACACCTCCGGTTCAAACGCTCAAGGTGGTGGTGATGTTGACCGATAGAAGTTATGCCCGCCATCTCGTTGACGATACAGGTCTGCCATGCTCCACGCACTCAATCAGAGCCTTGAAGCATTCTTCCGCAGTGGTACGCCCCTGCCCGGTGCAGAAATCGACGTGTCCTTCAAGACCCCGGACAAGGAGTGGGCTGGAAAACTGACCCGCCCGACTGTCAGCCTGTTCCTTCACGAGGTGCGTCGAAGCCCGAATCGCTCCGTTACCGGCACCGTCACGCGAAACAACAATGGCGTGTACTCGCGAGAGCAGATGTCCCCATTCATCCGGGTGCGATATGCCGTCAGCGTGTGGACGAATGAGCCCGACGATGAGCATCGGGTGCTCGGTGAGCTTGTCTCGATCGTGCTGGCCGCCGGCCAGATTCCGGCTGAATACCTGGTCGCACCGCTCTCGTCGCTGGGCAACCCCGTCGAACTGACCATTGCTGGTGACGATCTGCACGCCACGCTGAACGTGTGGTCGGCGCTCGGTGTACCGCCCCGTGCCGCGCTCGAGCTGGTGGTTGTGCTGCCCGTGGCGCCGCCCGCGACCCGCATCGTGCCAGCACCCCCGACCAGCGTTGGGTTGGGTGTATCCGATCGTGAGAATCCCGATGGATCCACCTCGGCGGTCGAGAGTACCGCCACCCCCGACGGACACAGCGCCGTGCGCCGCGGCCGGCGCGGCACCCAATCCGTGTTGCAGGAGAGCTGATTCGGTGCGCGCTGATCTGTTGACCCCCAACGTACCGATGCAGCCGGTCGCCAGTCGGTCGCACACGCCTGCCATCGTGAGCCTTGAGGTCGTCAATACCGGCACCATCATCGATCAGATCGTCTGTGAGATCCCCGGGCTCGACCCATCGCTTTATGAACAGAAGCCGGTCTCGATCACGCTCTTCCCCGAGGAACGGGCCGAGGTCAGCCTGGCCCTGCGCCTGCCGACGGCCTACCCGTCGGGTTTCCACGAGTTTGCCGTCGAAGTACATGGTCGCCAGTCCGAGACGGTGACCGTCCAGAACGTGTTGGTCGAGGTACTTCCCGTTGTTGCCCCCACCCTCGACGTG
>JAYTVF010000183.1:0-6065 GCA_043744155.1 Acidimicrobiia bacterium
GTGGTCGGGTGGTCGGGTGGTCGGGTGGTCGGGTGGTCGGGTGGTCGGGTGGTCGGGTGGTCGGGTGGTCGGGTGGTCGGGTGGTCGGGTGGTCAGGTGGTCGGTAGCATGTTATTTGATGCGTCCCGCCACCACTCTCGTCATTGTGCTGCTTCTCGCTGCCATCTTCGGAGCTGCGGTCTTTTCCCTCTTCGTGCGCTGATAGATACCTCATCCGGGCTCCAGCCTGCGGTAGCTCAATCTGATTGCGTTCCGCCAGCAGAACGACACGGGCATCTCACATGCGGATAGATTGATCGACGAGTATCCCTCGCTGCCATGGCAACCGGGCCTTCTCGCCTACCAAACCTGGTCTCTCCTGGCGCTAATGCGCAGTGGAGCCCGAGTTGCCAGGGCGTCTGACGGGATGTTGCCCGTTGAACTGGTGCCGGAGATCCACCGTCTGGGTCCTCCCTCGCAACTTGGCCGGTTTGGCCTCGCAACCTGCGCCTCAGTGGGCTAGATACGGCATCAATCGGATGGAGTTGCGAGGGCCGCAGGGAGAGGTTGCGAGGGATCACACACACAGCCCCCAGTCTGGCGGTCGGGGGGTAGGTCCGGGGGTTGGGTCGGGCAGGTTGGGTCGGGCAGGTTGGGTCGGGCGGGTTACGTTGGGTCGGGCGGGTTACGTTGGGTCGGGCGGGTTACGTTGGGTCGGGCAGGTTGGGTCGGGCGGTGAGCGCCATGCTGGCTTCGAAGTCGAGCAGCCAGCGCTTGATGTCGAGGCCACCGGCGAACCCGGTGAGGGCACCGCTGGTGGCGACGACGCGATGACAGGGGAGCACAATCGACAGGGGATTGCGACCGTTCGCCGAGCCGATGGCGCGCACCGCATTCGGATGCCCGAGACGGCGGGCTTGCTCGGCGTAACTGGTCCTCTGGCCGAAGGGAATATCAGCCAGCGCCCGCCAGGCTTTCACCTGGAACACGGTGCCGTGCGGGTCGAGCGGCAGATCGAATTGGCGTAGGTCGCCAGCAAAGTACTGGCCGAGCTGGTTCGCGGTTGCAACGAGGATCGGATGATCATCCCGGGCGGTAGTTGAGGGAAGTCGCACGCGACCGGCCTTCTCTGTCGGCCAAAGGATGGCACGCAGCCCGGCATCGGAGCCGACGACGGTCAGCGGTCCGACAGGTGAGTTGTAGATGGTGGTGTACATGAAATGGCCTTTCTCAAGCAGACAGGGATGCCCAAAGGAGGGTGAGCGCGTAGCTGCGCCACGGCCGCCAGCGCTCGGCCAGCGCTGCCGCTGATCGAACATCGCCGGGTTGTCCGAGACGCTCGAGCGCGTGGCGCACGCCGAGGTCTGAGGGCATGAACACGTCAGGGTCGCCCAAGGCTCGCATACGAACGTATGCGGCCGTCCAGGGGCCGATGCCGGCAAGAGCGACGAGTGACGCGCTCATCTGGTCTCGGTCGACACCGGGGTCAATCACGACGGTGCCGTCGGCCAAGGCCCGGGTGAGGCCGATCAGGGCGGTTCGGCGAGCGTTCGGCATGCCGAGCAGGCCTGGATCACTCTCGGCAATAGCCGTCGATGTCGGAAAGACGTGGGTGAGGGTGGCGTCGGTCAGCCTCAGGCGCTCACCGAGGCGGGCCGTCAGCCGTCCGGCCATCGTGCGCGCGCCGGCGACGCTTACTTGTTGCCCTAAGACGGCGCGGACGGCCAACTCGTCGCCGTCGACATGACCGAGTGATCGACGACCGGGATATTTTTGCACGAGTAGGGTCAGTAACGGGTCCTCCGCCAGCGCTTCGGCAATTGATATCGGGTCGGCATCAAGGTCGAAGAGTCGTCGGCTGCGTTGGACCGCAGCGGTCAGATCCCTCAGGTCCGTGAGCTGCAGATCGCAGTCGACGTGATCGGGCTGAGGAGTCAGCGCCACGATGCCATGGCCATGGGGCAATCGCAGGGCCCGGCGGTAGGTGCCGCCCACAACTTCTTCGACCCCGGCGACGCACCGGTCGGCGAGGAACTGCAGCATGCCGCTGGCCTCGAGTGGCGCCCGAAAGGCCAGCCGTAAGCGCAGGTGGCCGGCGGTGTGCGCCGGGCTTGAGGTGGTGTGGCGAGCACGAAGTTCGGTCGGGGTCAGGGCGTAAACCTCCCGGACTGTGTCGTTGAACTGGCGGATGCTGGCAAATCCGGATGCGAACGCGCATTGGGTAAAGGGTAGGTCTGTTGTCTCGATAAGGGTCCGTGCGGTGCGTGCCCGCTGAGCTCGAGCGAGCGCAAGCGGCCCGGCGCCGACCTCATCGGTTAGCACTCTGGTGAGTTGGCGCTCGCTATAGGAGAGTTGATGGGCCAGATTGCGCACACCGCCCCGGTCGACGACGCCGTCGGCAATCAGCCGCATGGCCCGGCCGACCAGGTCGGCGCGTGTGTCCCATTCGGGTGACCCGGGTGTGGCGTCGGGACGACACCGTTTGCATGCCCGGAATCCACCAAGCTGAGCCGCTGCCGCCGTGGGATAAAAAAGTACGTTGGCACGTTTGGGTGTCATCGCCGGGCAACTCGGCCGACAGTAGATGCCCGTGGACGTGACGGCGGTGAAAAACCAACCATCAAACCGGGCGTCTTTGCCGAGTACTGCTCGGTACCGAGCGTCGTCATCCATGCCCACAGTGTCGTCGCTCGACGCCGCGAAAGATAGCGGAAATCAGACATTGCGAGTGCGGACTCAAGATTGAGCTGATCGCGCCGAATCACCACGATGCCACACCCGCTAGCGTTCATGGCCGATGAATCTCGCGGCCATCCTTGACGCCCATCCAGACGAGGCACTGGCGCTCGTGGATCGAGACGAGCGCGTCTCCTACGGTGATCTTCGGGAACGTATAGCAATCGTTCGCACTGCGCTCGATGCCCGTGGCGTACAGCGTGGTGATCGCGTTGCTCTGCTGGCGGAGAACACCATTGGCGTCGTTGTGGGCTACTTTGCGGTGCTTGGGTTGGGTGCCATCGCCGTTCCCCTCAATCCCCTCGCCCCAGCGGTCGCGATAGCGCAGGAAGTGTCAGCGGTCGGTGCCACTGTTGTGTTGGCCGATCGGGCCGCGCCTGAGGGCCTCGACGTAATCCGCGTCGAGGATCTCTCTCATGGATCAAACAACGAATCACAACGGGTCATTGATGTGCCCGACGACACGGTCGCCGTGCTGATGTTCACATCGGGCACCGCGGGGGCGCCCAAGGCCGCCATGCTCACCCACGGCAACCTGCGATCAAATCTCGATCAGGCGTTGCTCGAACCCGAACACATTCGCGCTGGCGACGTCGTGTTGGGCCTTTTGCCGCTGCACCACATCTTTGGCCTCAACGTGATGCTCGCCTTGGGGCTCATTGGCGGAGCGACGGTTGTGTTTACCGCACATTTCGAGCCGACCGAAACACTTGAGCTCGTTCGGGCGGCAGGCATCACCGTGATTCCCGGGGTACCGACGATGTGGATCGCCTGGTCGAAACTGGCCGATCTCGACCACAGTTCGTTTGCCGGAGTGCGCCTCGCATTGACTGGTGCGGCTCATATGCCCGAGGACATCGCCAGAGATTTTCATCGACGCACCGGGGTTGTCATACGGGAGGGCTATGGCTTAACCGAGGCCTCACCGGTGGTAACGACCTCGATGGGAGATACGACTCGCCAAGGCTCGATAGGTCGGGTGCTCAGCGGGGTGGAGGCCCGACTGATCGACGAGCAGGGTGAAGATGCCCTGGCGAGTGATCCAGGCGAACTGTGGCTGCGAGGACCAAACGTGTTTCCCGGTTATTGGGAGGATCCCGAAGCAACCGCTCGGGTGCTCACCGCCGACGGCTGGTTGCGCACGGGCGATGTGGCGGTGGTGGATGAAGACGGCTTCCTGTATCTGGTGGATCGCTCAAAGGATCTGATCATCGTGTCGGGATTCAACGTGTTTCCCGCCGAGGTTGAAGACACCCTGCTGTTGCATGATGCAGTCGCTCAGGCGGCCGTTATCGGTATCCCGAATCCGGCCACCGGTGAGGCAGTGAAGGCCTTCGTCGTGTTGCTGCCGAATGGGCAAGCGACCCAAGCGGATTTGATGGCGCATTGCCGCAGCTATTTGGCCCGCTACAAGTGCCCGGGCAGCATTGTCTTTGTCGACGAACTACCACGCGGCCTGGGCGGAAAGATCCTGCGCCGCCTGCTTCGCTGACCGCAGTCGCACGCCCGGGTTGGGCGTCGCCACGAGAAATCCAGCGAAGAGAACCGCAATACCGATGGCCAACGTGATCGCAAATGCATTGGTTTTGCCGACACGCCCGGCGATTGTGCCGCTGGCGGAGAGCACAATGGTGCCGAGCGCGATCTGAAGGTTACCGAGCGCGAGCCGAGCGGGCGAGACGGCACTTCGGGCTGCGGTGGCCGCCGCCCGGCGACTTCGCCACAGCCGGCCCGCCGACCAGAGTGCGAGCACCACGATGATTGTGGCAGCCAATCCCGAGCCAACGGCCGCCAGCACGCGGGGCACGATTCCGAACACGTGACGGCCCTCGGGAAGCCCGGTGGAGGGCACGGGCGCATGTAACGGCACGACCGCCAAGATCCCGGCCACGAAGGCCGACACCATGGCGAGAGCGACAATGGCCTGGTTGGATCGCCGTCCGCCGAACAGCAGCAAGATTGATCCGAGGGCGAGCCAGGGCACATTCAGAATGGCACCGAAAAGATAGAAAGCTCGAAACGATGCCGTCGTCCAGCCGGTGGCCACCCCGAGCCACAGGGCGGCGCTGGCCATCGTGAAGAGCGCCAGTGACACCGCCCAGGCCAGTTCGTAGGCCCGACGACGGGCCAACCAACGATCGAGGAGTGCAATGGTAAACGCCGTCGCCAACAATGTCGCTCCGGCGGCGAGAGCGACAGCGGAAGTGGCCATTGCCCCAAAGACTATTCGGCCCGGCCCGCACCCTCGCAACCCCCGGTGACACCTTGTGAACTTGTGAACACACACATACGGCTTCTATGGTTTCGCGGGTGGACAATGGCGAGAGAGCGCATAGAAATGGCGACGACAGCGAACGTCGACATATCCCGGTGGCCTCGGTTGCCCGGCTGCCGGTGTACTTACGAGCGCTCTATGACCTGTTGGGCGACCAGGTCACGAACGTGTCGAGCGAGCGATTGGCCGAAATGGCCGGCGTCAACGCCGCGAAATTGCGCAAGGACCTGTCGTACCTCGGCAGCTACGGCACTCGCGGGGTCGGCTACGACGTCGAGTATTTGCTGTATCAGATGAATCGCGAGTTGGGTCTCACAAAACAGTGGCCAATTGTGATCGTCGGGGCCGGAAACCTCGGCACGGCACTGGCCAACTATGGCGGCTTCGACGAGCGGGGATACCCGATCTCGGGGTTGGTCGACATCGATCCGGGCAAGATTGGTCGCCAATTCCACGGCGTGGAAATTCGCCATATCGATGAACTCCCGAGCATGGTGAAGGGAGAGGGCACCATCGGCGTGATCGCCACTCCGCCATCGGCTGCCCAGGATGCCGCCGATCGGCTGGTACGGGCCGGGGTGCGCAGCATCCTCAACTTTGCCCCAGTGGTGCTTGTGGTGCCCCATGGCGTGTCCGTGCGAAAAGTCGATCTGGCCGTCGAACTGCAGATCCTAAGCTTTTACCAGCAGCGAGCCTCGCAGAACCTCAACCGCACGAACGGCTCACGTGTGACACGTGGCCCGATTTCGGCGGTGACTACTAAAACCGCGACCAGCAGTGCCTAAAGTTATCCCGGTCGTGCGCTGCGGCCTACAGGAGACGTCATTGTGTCTGTTGTCGTGATTGGACTGAATCATCGCACGGTGCCGATTGAACTGCTCGAACGGTTCTCGGTGCCTTCCGACGCGCTCGGGAAAGCTCTCGCAGATCTCTGTACTCGCAGTAACATCGCCGAAGCGGTTGTGCTTTCCACCTGCAACCGCACCGAGGTGTACGCCGTCGCCGACCGGTTCCACCCGGCCTATGGTGACATTCGCGACTTTCTCTGCGACCTCGCTGGTTTGGCGCCCGAAGA
>JAYTVF010000184.1:0-1891 GCA_043744155.1 Acidimicrobiia bacterium
CTGGCCGAGTTGGTGAACTTGGCCACCTATGCCCCGAACTGGATGGTGGCCCTTCCCGGCCTCGGGTATTGGCAGTCATTAGAACTGACCATGGCTGGCACTGCGGTCTCAAACGTGGCCCCGCTCGGCGGGCCGGTCAGTATGACCATGCAATACGCCATGATGCGCGAATGGGGGTTCGAACGCCGATCTGCCAGTCGGGCCATGGTGCTCACAGGCATCTGGAACCAATTCGTGAATCTGGCCATGCCCATCATTGGCCTGGTCATCCTGACGGCGCGGGGCGGAAAAAATGCGGCGCTCATGGTTGCGGCCGAGGTCGGTCTCATTCTGCTTGTGATCGCCGCCGGCTTGTTCGTGATGGTGCTTCGATCCGAACGCGGTGCGGTACGGGTAGGGCATCGGTTCGATGCTATTCGGTCGTTCGTACTGCGCCGTTTGCGTCGGCCAGCCAAGTCTGGGGCCGCGGACGCCCTGGGCCGATTTCGCCTAGACTCGCTTGAATTGCTGCGAACGAGATGGTTGGCGCTGACATTGGCCACCGTGTTTGGCGTACTGACCGTCTTTGTCACCTTTGTCTGTTGTGTGCGCGCCGTCGGTATCTCGGGGTCGGGCATTACGTTCACAGAGGCGTTCGCGGCTTGGTCCGCAACTCGGCTTTTGTCGGCGATCCCCTTGACACCGGGAGGCCTCGGCATCGTCGATGTCGGACTCACCGGCGCTCTGATCGGTTTCGGCGCAGGCCAGGCCAGCGCCCTCGGGGCCGTGCTGCTCTACCGGGTGATTACTTGGCTGCCACCCATACTGTTTGGCGCGCTCGCCGCGTTCACCTGGCGTCGGCACCGATCCTCCCACGGCGAGCGTGCCTCGTGACCGCACGGAGCGACCGGGCTGGATCCTCGCCACGTTCTCGTTTACGTTCTCGTTCTCGTCGAGACCGACGCGCGCTCATCGTCGTCGCACTGGCCGTCGGGCTCGGCATCACCACCTCAGGTGGCATATCGGGGCGGACGTCGCTCGCCAACGCTGCACCGCAGTCACGCGTGCCCGGCCGCGCGCCGGTGGTTGTCCGACCAGCCGACCTCGACGGTAGCCGACCTCGTATCGATCACATCGTTGTGGTCGTGCTCGAAAATCAGACGGCCGAGGCCGTACTTGAGACCAAGCGGGCCGAAGCACCCTTCCTCAATGGCCTCGCCAAGCGCGGCATCCAACTCGACGCCATGTTCGGCGTCGATCATCACAGCCTTCCTAACTACCTCGCCATGGTGAGCGGGCATGCCAGCACCAAGAAAACTCGAGCTGACTGCTTTGTCTTCTCGTGTGTCTACTCACCGGGTCAAGACGAGACCGTCGCCGATCAACTCGAAGCCAAGGGCCTCACCTGGAAGGCCTACATCGACGGTATGGCCACACCCTGCCAGCACAGCGTCGAGCACCATATCGAGCGGTATCGGTCGGGGTACGCGGCGCGCCACAACCCGTTCCTATACTTCGCCAGCATCGTCCGCAACGACGAGCGGTGCGCCGCCCATGACGTCCCGCTTGCCGACTTGGTGCAGGATACGACCGCCTCGAGGCTGCCCACGTTCTCGTTCATCGTTCCGGACACGTGCCATGACGGCCACGATTGTCCACTGGCAACCGCGGATGCCTGGGTGAATCAGACCATCGGCCCAATCCTCGATCGCCCCGAAATACGCGATCACGGGCTGGTAGTGGTGACCTTTGATGAGGCCGACTCCTCAGATGTGCGGGGCTGTTGCGGCAACTCCCGAGGCGGTCGCATCGCCACCTGGGTGCTGGGGGCAGGCGTGGCAGTTGGCGGCCAATCAGCCACGCCCTACAACCACTACTCACTCTTGCGTACCATCGAAGACACCTTTGGGCT
>JAYTVF010000185.1:0-6053 GCA_043744155.1 Acidimicrobiia bacterium
GTGGTCGGGTCCTGTGCAACGGACGACTGTGAACCAGGTCAGGGCAGGAATGCAGCAGCCTTCAGCGGAACCGGCCGTGTGCCGCAGATCGCCTGGCCACCACCTCACTGAGCATCCCCGCTCACTCGTCGCCGGAAGTCGGAAACCCGCTCAGGCCTCAAGCCATGCGAGCGGGCTTCAAACGAGCACGGCCTGAACGAGAGCCGGGCGGGTATCCTCCACGGCATGGCTTACCAGTCGCTCTACCGGCGTTATCGGCCACGTCGTTTCGCCGATATTCGCGGGCAGGAACACGTCGTCTCGGCCCTACGGAACGCGGTGCGAGATGACCGGCTTGGGCACGCCCATCTTTTCTCGGGCCCACGAGGTACCGGCAAAACCACGTCCGCTCGCATTTTGGCAAAGGTGCTGAACTGCACAAATCCCCACGATGGTGAGCCCTGCTGCGAATGCGAGAGCTGCAAGGCCGTCGAGGCCGGCACGAGCTACGACGTGCATGAACTCGACGCCGCCAGTAACAACGGTGTCGATGCCATGCGTGATCTCATCGAAAAGACGATGCTTGGTACGCCTGGGCGCTTCAAGGTGTACATCCTCGATGAGGTTCACATGCTGTCGAAGGCAGCCGAAGCGGCACTACTCAAGACGCTGGAAGAGCCACCGCCCCACGTCATCTTCGTGCTGGCCACCACTGACCCCCAGAAGGTGTCCGAAACCGTCCGAAGCCGATGTCAGAAGTTGCAATTCCACTTGCTGTCGGCCGAGGTTCTCACCGACCACGTGAAGTGGGTTGTACAGGACGCCGGGCTTACAGTGACCGATGAAGCCATCGAGGTGGTCGTGCGTCAGGGTGGCGGATCGGCCCGCGACACGCTGTCCGCATTGGAGCAGGTCGTAGCGGCCGGCGGCATCGCTGCCGATTCCGAGCCGCTGGATGATTTGATCGAAGCCCTGACCGATGCCGATCCGGGCCGAGCGATCACGGCCGTGGCGACCGCTGTGCGAGATGGCCGCGACGCCCGGACGCTGACAGAGAACTTGGTCGCCCACCTGCGCGATTGTTTTCTCTCGCTGATGTCGCCTGCTCTCGTGCAACTGCCCGACCGCAGCGCGCAGCGAGTGATGGATCAGGCCCGGCGGCTTGGCGTCGGCTCGATCGTACGGGCGATGGAAGTGCTCGGCGAACTGCTGGTGGAGCTTCGTCATGCTCCCGATCCGAGGCTATTGCTCGATGTGGCGATGGTACGGCTGACCAACGCCGCAGCCGATACCAGCAGCGCGGCGTTGCTGGCCAGGGTCGAACGTCTTGAACAGGCGATGTCGTCGGGAGCAACCTTCACCGGTGCTGGTACGCCAGCGGCGGGGGTAGTGGCCCCGCCCAGCACGGCCGGCGCAGCGGCACGGGCGCGAGCGGATCGATTGGCGGGAAATGCTCCGGCTGCGCCGTCGACCGAGCCGACGCCGGCTCCGACAGTATCGGCGGCTCCCGAGCGCGCCAAGATCGGTCAGCGCCTTGTTCGTCCGACGATCACCGGGGCAGCCGGCGGTCTCGGCTCGGCGACCGGGGCAGCCGGCGGCTCGGCGACCGGGGCAGCCGGCGGTCTCGGCCCGACAACCGGTGACACTCGGACCAGCGCGGGTGGATCCACCGCCGGGGCCGGGTCGAGCACATTCGATCCTCGAAGCAAGGTGCGCCCGATCGGCGGCACCGGTACGATCGGCAGCCCGGGTGATGCCCGATCCAACATGAACTCGACGACATCGGTTGGAGATCACCGTTCACAACCGCTCGTTGAGGCGAGCGAGAGAACCAGCGGTGACGACGGGGCGGCCCTCGGTGGGCTTCCCAGCCGGGACGAATTGGCGCTGCAGTGGGCCGACAACATACTTCCGAAGCTCAAAGGGCTAGCGAAGGCCTTTTTTGCCCCCGGTCGGTTCGCCGATAGCGTGGACGGCAAGGCGCTGTTCGTCCTGCCATCTACCACTCCGCTGACGAGATGCGAACAATTTCGCCCAGAGGTCGAGGCGGCAATGGCACGCCATTTCCAGCGACCGGTTCTGCTGCGCTTGATCACCGAGGCCCCCGAGCCATCCACGTCGCGCCGCGGGGTCAATGACTACCCGGCCTTCGATGACGAGTCGTACGATCCGTCGGAGTTGATGGATGCACCACCCGGTGAGTCGCCGCTCAGTGGCGCGCAGCGGCTGCTGCAGGCATTCCCGGGCGCCGAACTGCTGGAAGAACAGGACTAACGGGCATGGCATCGAACTACGCCCTTGCAGTGCAAACGCTCATCGACGAACTCGGCCGCCTGCCGGGTATTGGGCCCAAGTCGGCGCAGCGTATTGCGTTCCACCTGCTGAAACTGCCTGCCGAAGACGCTCGACGGCTGGCCCATTCCATCACCGAAGCGAAGGCTCGGGTGACGTTCTGTTCGCGCTGCTGGAACATCGCCGAAGGTGAGCTCTGCGGCATCTGCCTTGACGCACGCCGGGACAACACCGTGGTCTGCGTCGTAGAGGAAGCGCGCGATGTTGTCGCTATCGAACGCACGGGCGATTTCAAGGGTCGCTATCACGTACTGCTCGGAGCCGTCAGCCCAATCGACGGCATCGGACCGGATCAGCTCAAGATTCGCGAATTGCTGATCCGCATTGCTCCAGAGGGCATCGAGGAGATCGTGCTCGCCACCAATCCCAATCACGAGGGCGAGGTGACCGCGATGTACCTGGCCAAATTGTTGAAGCCTCTCGAACTCAAGGTCACAAGATTGGCCAGCGGGTTACCCGTCGGCGGCGATCTGGAATACGCCGACGAAGTGACTCTGAGCCGAGCACTGTCTGGTCGCCGACCGATGGAAGGCTAGGGCCTATCAGAGCCACATCGGCCCGCCGATCACCTGACCTACCGATCGGGCCGTGGCCGACACGACCAACTTTTGGTCGGCCTTGACATCGAGCAGGAGGAGATTGCGCTGGGGTACCGATCCTCGGGCCAGAAGCGGGCGGTCTTCTGTTCAGCTCGAGGGTCGATACCCCAGATCGGTGAGCGGTGACCGCCTGGGGGAGGATGGTCACTGCTCTGTGTCAGTTACATTACGACTATTACAGTTCGATGACAAGTCTTTTCTTTGGGGCGCACGGGAAAGGTACGGCGGCAGCGGCCAAGCTGCCTGGCGCGCCTACTGTGGTCGCGATGGGCCGACTCTCGAAACCGCTCGTTCCCGGGTTGCTGATTTGCATCGTCCTCGTGGCGTGCGCACGGTCGTCCAACACGACGAGACTGTGGAACGCCAGACCGAATCGACCGCCACGGTGGCCGAGCTCACCTTCGAGCAGATCAATGCCCTCGACAATGCCTACTGGTTCACCGCCGATTGCGTCTGCAAGGACAAGCCAGATTCGGCCTACCTCTACCGGGGTATCCGAACCGGTGCCAAACCGACGCCGGCAGGCTACATCCCGGCTGATTTCGCCGTTCCCCGATTCTCGGATCTGGCCAAGAAGTATCCGACGACGCCACTAAATATCGAGATCAAAGGTTCCGGACCTGCGGCGTTCCCGGCGGCGGCCGCGCTGGCCAAGGAGTTGACGGCGCTCGGTCGGCTCGACGCAGCGGTGGTGACCTCATTTGACGACAGCGTCGTCGATGAGTTTCGCCGCTTGGCCCCGAACGTCGAACTGACTCCCGGTTTGGGGGCATCCTCGAAGTGGATCCTGAACCGAGAACCGTCGCAGGGTGTCGACGCCGTCCGCGCCTTCACCACGGGCGGCTGATAGGTGCCAATCGTCGGCTTGAACACAACTTCGGGCGCCGGTGCCGAGCCATGCGTGCTCGCTCACCGATCACCCATCCGGCGGATCTAAGGGACTGGTGAGACCTCGACCAAGGTGTCGAGATAGGCGACACCGCCGCCCCAATCAGTGCAGGCGTCGTTGGTGAGGGCGTTCGCGGTCATCGATTCGCCGTGATGCTCGGCCCACCAGCCAAACGGTATCGACGCCACCCCGGGACGCAGACGCGTGACGATGCGAGCGGTGAGATGCAGGACCGCTCGATCGTTGTGCACCGTGACCGCGTCCCCGTCGGCGATGCCCCGAGCTGCCGCGTCGAGCGCGTCGAGTTCGACATACGGCTTGCCTTCGAGGGGTCCGTGTCCGGGCAGATGCGAATACGAACTGTTCAGGAAGCGGTTGTGCTGCTTCGGCGTCAACAGAACGAGTGGAAAACGAGCACTCAAGCCCGAATCGCCCGCCGGCCCCTCGCTGGCGGGGTGATAGGTCGGCAACGCATCAAACCCGAGTGCGGTGAGGGCGTCATTGCGGAACTCGACCTTGCCGCTGGCGGTCGGGAAACCCCCATCGGCATACGGCACGAAATCGTGCGGCAGGCTTACACGCACGACGCCCGTCCTGCGCAGTTCATCCATTTCAATCCCCGTGATCGCCGCGTCGAGAAGCGCCTGATCGGACTCGAACAGCTCGGGCTCGGTGAACCCCATCCCCTTCGACAGACGACGCCAAAGCTCGGTGTTCGGCACCGATTCTCCCAGCGGGGCAATCGCCGCCTCATTCCACCCGAGATACAGATGCCCCCATGCCGGTACGACATCGACCTGTTCGATCTGGGTGGCAGCGGGGAAGATCACGTCGGCATACCGAGCGGTGTCAGTCATGAACTGCTCACTCACCACGCAAAACAGATCCTCGCGTTCCAGGCCCTGACGCGTGAGCGCAGCGTTCGGCACGGTGACCAGCGGATTGCCGTTCCACACAAAGAGCACCTGCACTGGCGGATCGAGGGTCGGGTCGGTCAACGCTCGACCGAGCCGATTCATGCTGATCCCCCGGCGGGCTTTGCCGTCGGCTAGATGACCGGCGGCGAATACGGAGCTGTCGACGTTCACTTCCGACCACGAACCGACGCTGCGAGCCAGGCCCCCGCCGAGGTGCTTCCACGACCCGGTGAGCGCAGGTAAGCAGGCGAGGGCGCGAAAGAACATCGCACCGTGTTCGTGATGCTCAGGGCCGATCAAGGTGCGGATCATGGCTGGCTGCGTGGTGCCATAGGTGGTCGCGAGTCGCTCGATCACATCCGCATCGATCCCGCAGACGGCGGCGGCCCGTGACGGCGTCCAGTCGGATACCCGATCGGCAAGATCGGCGAACCCAACCGTGTGCTGCGCGATGAAGTCGGCGTCGGTCAATCCATCGCGAATGAGCACGTGCATTATGGCCAGCATCATGGCCACGTCGGTGCCGGGGAGCGGTTGGATGAACCAGTCGGCGTCTTGGGCTGTGGCCGTACAGATGGGATCAATGACCACGATAGTGGCTCCGCCGGCGCGAGCTTCCTCGATGAACGGCCACAAATGACGATTCGTCAGCTTGGTGTTGGTGCCCCACAGCAGCACCAGTTTGGCGTGCCGGATCGTGAGCGGATCAGCGCTCTTGCCGGTACCGTTCGTCGCCGCGACTCCCGCCCCGGCCGTCGCACCGCAGAGCGAATCAACCTGGCGGGATGCCCCCAACCGAGCAAAAAACCGTTGGTCGAGCGACGACATCTGGAGCAAACCCTGCGTTCCGGCGTCTCCCCACGGCAGCACCGATTCGCCTCCGTGACGGGCCACGACATCGTGCACGCGACTGGCCACGAGAGCAAGAGCGTCATCCCATGAGGCCGTCGAGAATTGGCCGGAGCCCTTCGGACCGGTGCGGATCAAGGGTGTGAGAATGCGGTCGGGGCTATAGACCCGGTCGAGGAAACGATTGACCTTCGGGCACAACTCACCCTTGGAATAGGGGTGCGCCGGGTTGCCGCGCAGCTTGACCGCGACGCCGTCGTCGACCGTGACGACCCACCCGCACGAATCCGGGCAATCGTGATGACAGGTTCCCAACACCGTGCTCGTCGTCATCGGTTTAGCCTAGATGTGTGTCGACGCAACGCCGGCTACAGCGTCGATCCTGAACGCGAAGTGGCTGAATTTCCGCCGCGAAGGCACGACGCTGTTCGACATCGGTCGGTGGCTCGCCATCGATCAGAAGTCGAA
>JAYTVF010000186.1:0-1883 GCA_043744155.1 Acidimicrobiia bacterium
ACATGGCCGATGGCGCGTTGCTGGCAGACTGGATACCGGCCGATCCTGTGAACGGTTCCCCGCCAGAGCGTGTCGGGGTGCGTTCGGTTTACGGAGGCAATCGGGCGTTGTCTCGGGGGCTGCCAGGAGTACTCGTACGGTTGGGCGTCATCGATCGACCCGAAATGCAGGCGCAAGATGCGTACGTGGTCGATCTCGAGGAGTCGGGCGGCCTCATCGTCTTGGGTATGGGTGGGTCGGGGAAGACCACGGTGCTGCGCGCCGCCACGCTCGACGCGGCCGGTCGAAGCACCCCCGAACAGGTTGTGGTCTATGGGCTCGATGCTTCCGGCCGGGGTTTGGCCGTGCTGCGAGCGCTGCCGCACACCGCGCTCATCGCGTCGACGGACGACATGGAGTCGGTCACTCGTCTGTTGGTCACCTTGCAGATGGAGATCGATCGTCGCCGAGCGCTGTTGGCCGCCGTCGGAGTCGATTCGATGACGGCATTGCGGTCGGCGCGTCCTCTCGATCATCCACCCGCTCTTCTGTTCCTGATCGACGGATTCAACATGTTGCAGGCCACCTTCGATGCGCCCGAGCTCTATGCGTGGATGCAGGTGGTGCAACGAATCGTGATCGACGGTCGTTCGATGGGCGTGCATACGATCCTTACGACGGATCGGCGGCTTGGTATTCCTGGAGCACTTGCCGCAGCGATGGCCGCTCGGCTGGTGTTGCGGATGGCCGACAACGACGCATTGATCGACGCCGGGGTTCCGAGTGCGGTGGCAAAACAGGCCAACCTCACCCTGCCCGGCCGTGGGTTGGTCGGTCGGGGCGAGTTGGTTCAAATCGCTATCGCCGGGGGCACGGAGCCGAGCGATCAATCCATTGCCATCGAAAGCGTTGCCGCGTATCTTCGGCATTGCTTCACCGTCGGAGGGACAGGAGACGGCTTCTCGGCTCGACAGCAAAGTGGCTCGTCGCCGTTCAGCAGCGCACCGCTGCCCACCGAATGGAACCCGCCCCTCGTCACCTGTGCGCCGTGGACGGTGGCGCTGGGTATCCAAGACGTAATCGGGGAGCCGCTGTTCATCGATCTCGCCACCGGAGACCTTGTCATTTCCGGCCCACCCGGGTCGGGCCGAAGCACCGCGGCGATCACCCTGGCTCGTGGCTTGGCTGATTCTGGCGTGGAGTCGGTGTTCCTCGTCGCAGCCTGTGGTCCCACAGGTTCCGGGGTGACGGTTGTGGTGAACGCGCCGGATCGGCGGGCACTCTGCGAGCAGGTCCGATCGGCGTTGGAGTCGGCTGCTGGCTCTCGACCGTCGATCGCAGTGGTACTCGACGATGCCGATCGGCTGGCCGATCCTGAACTCACCGAACTCGTGGAGCGAGCGCTGCGTGATGAGCGGGTTCGCGTCATCGTCGCCGCCGATAGCCGGGCTATCAATAGTGGCTACCAACCCGGCTGGCTTGGCGAACTCCGCCGGGTACGGCGCCATCTGCTACTGCAACCCTCTGGCGTCGGCGACATCGCCGCGGTGTCGGCCTGTCGCTCACCGCTACGACCCGGCGTAGAGTTTCCACCCGGTCGCGGTGTCCTGGTCACCGACCGCTCCGTCACCATCGTCCAGGTCGCTTCGCGCCCGAGCGGGCTCTCTGCTTCGGAACCGTCATCCGCAAGCCCGAATAGTGCGACCTGACGGGGCGTCTTTTCTCCAGCGTCGACGACACCAACAGTGCTATCTCGCCCGCAGGTCTACCGGCGCCGACATGGAACCCGGCGCAAATGCACACAACCTGCGTCGGAATACGAGCAGATCGGCCGATTGAGGGACATTTTCGGGGGGTTGTGTGCATTCCAGGCCGTAGTTGTGTGCATCGCCCGGCGGTGGATT
>JAYTVF010000187.1:0-23059 GCA_043744155.1 Acidimicrobiia bacterium
CGAGCCAACCAGGTCGCAGCGTTGCAGGACATCAGCATCACCGTTGAACCTGGTCAGTTCGTGTCGCTCATCGGTCCGTCTGGGTGCGGGAAATCGACCCTACTGCGGCTCATCGGCAATCTGACCGAGCCGACCAGCGGCAGTATTCGAGTCAATGAGAAGTCGGCAGCGCAGGCCCGACTCGACGGTGATTACGGCATGGCTTTTCAGCAAGCCGGGTTGTTCGAGTGGCGCACCGTGAGCCGCAATATCGAACTGCCCTTAGAGCTGAAAGGCTTCGACAAAGCAACCAGGCGAGCCAAGGCGTTACAGATGCTCGACCTGGTGAGGCTAAGAGAGTTTGCCGATCATCGGCCGTGGGAGCTGTCAGGCGGCATGCAGCAGCGTGTGGCTATCGCCCGAGCCCTGTCGTTCGAGCCGAAGCTTTTGCTCATGGACGAACCCTTCGGTGGGCTCGATGAAATGACCCGCGAACACATGCAGTCTGAGCTGACGCGCATCTGCGCCCAGACCGGTACCACCGTGCTGTTCGTGACGCATTCGATACCCGAGGCGGTGTATCTATCGAATCGGGTGGTGGTGATGTCACCGCGTCCGGGTCGGGTGGCCGCGATCATCGATGTCGACCTCGGTGAGCGAAACGAGACCACCCGACAAGACGTCGAGTTCTTCAAGAAGGTGACCGAAGTGCGCGAGGCGTTGCGCGACTTCGAACACATCGAGCCGATGCCTCGGGCGGCGCAATGACCAGGCTACGTTCGCTTTGGCCACCGCTGGCGTTTGGCGCAGCCTTCTTGCTGCTCTGGGAAGCGATGGTGCGCGTATTCCACATTAAGCCCTACCTGCTACCCCAGCCCAGTGCGATCTGGGGACAGTTCCACGCCAACCTCAGCGCGATCTGGGGCGCCAGTCGGGTGTCGGGAACCAACGCCTTGGTCGGGCTGGTCGTCGGAACGGTGCTTGGTCTGCTGCTAGCCTTTCTGGCCAGCCGATTCCGGCTGTTAGCCGAGTTACTGACGCCAATTTCGGTGGCTGCCGCCGCCATGCCGATCATCGTGCTGGTCGCCATCTTCAATAACCTGTTCGCTATCACCTCGGCTATCCCGCGTCGTCTTATGGTGACCGTGGTGGTGTTCTTTGTCGTCTTCGTCAATGTGTCCAAGGGCCTCACCCAGGCCAGTACCACCCAGTTGGAACTCATGCGCAGCTACGGCGCCACCGAATCCTCGATCATCCGTAAGGTGCGTCTTCCCAACGCGTTGTCATTTCTGTTCGTCGCCCTGCGCCAGGGCGCCCCTCTCGCCGTCGTCACCGCGTTCGTGTCGGAGTATTTCGGTGGTAATCAGAACGGGTTGGGAAGCCGCATTACCAGCGCCATCGCCACCTCGAAAGACACCGCAGGATGGGCCTACGTGTTGGGCGCATGCCTGCTCGGCATCACCTTCTATTTCGTATCCACCGTGCTTGAGTATGTGGCGATGCCTTGGGCTCGTCATCGCCACAGCACCTGATCCAGCAGGGCCCACTTCACGACAAAGGGAGAGACCACATGAAGCATTCGAGGAAGTCGCTTGCCGCCGCAGGCGCGCTTGTGTTGGTAACCGCCGGTTGCGGTTCCAGCAGCAGCAGTTCATCATCGGGAGGAAAGACGACTGCGGTGAAGTTGCAGTTGCAATGGGTCGCCCAGGCTCAGTTTGCCGGGTACTACGCCGCGGTCGATCAGGGCTATTACAAGGCCGAGGGACTCGATGTCTCTATCATCGAGGCCGCCGTCGATACCGTTCCCCAAAAGGTGCTGGCCGACGGTCAAGTCGACTTCGCCCTGGCCTGGGTGCCCAAGGCCCTGGCCACCCGCGAGGCTGGAGCCGACATTGTCAACATCGGCCAGGTCTTCCAGCGCTCGGGTACTCGTCAGGTGTCGTTCAAGGAAAAGAACATCACCAAGGCCGCCGACTTCAAAGGTAAGAAGATCGGCAACTGGGGCTTCGGGAATGAGTTCGAAGTGCAGGCGGCGCTCTCCAAGGCTGGCCTTGATCCCGCCAAAGATGTGACGAACGTCGGTCAGCAGTTCGACATGAAGGCCCTACTGTCGGGCGAGATCGATGCCGCCGAAGCAATGACCTACAACGAATACGCTCAGGTACTTGAGGCCAAGAACCCCAAGACAGGCGCGCTCTATACACCGGCTGATTTCAATGTGGTCGACTACAACGTCGAGGGCGTGGCCATGTTGCAGGATGCGGTATGGGCCAACGGTAAGAAGTTGGCATCAGACAAGGCCTATCAGACAACAGCCACCAAGTTCCTGAAGGCATCTATCAAGGGCTGGTCCTTCTGCCGGGACAATGCCCAGAAGTGCGCCGACATCGTTGTAGCCAAGGGATCCAAGCTCGGCAAGAGCCACCAGCTGTGGCAGATGAACGAGGTCAACAAGCTGATTTGGCCCTCGCCCAAGGGCGGCGGAGTGCTCGACGAAGGTCTGTGGAAGCAAACCGTCGACATTGCGCTCAAGACCAAGGGCACTGACGGCAAGACGGTGCTGACCAAGGCACCCGAAGGCAAGGCCTTCGACATGACATACATGAATGCCGCCATTGCTGAGTTGAAGAAGGACAAGGTTGATGTCGAAGGGGCCGGTTTCAAGCCGGTGACCGTCACCCTCGTCGAGGGCGGCGCATAGCAAATACCGTAGATCGCCTGGCCACTTTGCGAGCCAGGCGGGCCTGCATGCCGGCCCGACCCGCACCGTGGGTTGGGCCGGTCGCAGCCAAACCCGGCCGGAATCACCGGTCCAATCCCGCTCGCCATAGCGTGCACGCCGAGCCACCCGTATCAGGAGCCCACCATGACCTCGACACAAATCATGCCTAGCCAAACCTTTCTCGACGATCGCGCCCACGTGTTTCACTCGTGGTCGGCCCAGGGTGCGCTGAAGCCGCTGGTGATCGCTGGTGGCCAAGGCAGTCGATTCTGGGATGAGTCGGGCAAGCAGTATCTCGACTTCTCCAGCCAACTCGTCAACCTAAACGTCGGCCATCAGCACCCGAAGTTGATCGCCGCTATCAAGGAGCAAGCCGACCGATTGTGCACGGTGGCGCCCTCGTTCGCCAACGACGCCCGTGGCGAGGCCGCTCGGTTGATCGCCGAAGTGTCACCACCCGATCTCAACCGCGTGTTCTTCACCAACGGTGGAGCGGAGGCCAATGAGAACGCCATCCGCATGGCCCGTTTGTTTACCGGCCGGCCCAAGGTCATGTCGGCCTATCGCAGCTATCACGGCTCAACCAACGGTGCCATTACGCTTACGGGTGATCCCCGTCGTTGGCCGAGCGAGCCAGGCATGGGCGGTGTCGTGCATTTCTGGGGGCCGTTTGCCTACCGATCCGCCTTCTTTACCACCGACGAGACGCAAGAGTGCGAGCGAGCATTGCGTCACCTCGGCGACACCCTCATGGTTGAGGGCGCGCACACCATTGCCGCCATCATCCTTGAACCCGTCGTGGGTACCAACGGCATTCTCGTGCCACCGCCCGGCTACCTTGCTGGGGTGCGGGCAATGTGCGACCAGCACGGCATTATCTTGATCGCTGACGAAGTAATGTCCGGGTTCGGTCGCTGCGGTGAGTGGTTCGCCATGGATCACTGGCAGGTACGACCCGATCTCATCACCTTTGCCAAGGGCGTGAACTCGGGATATCTCCCCTTGGGCGGGGTCGTTATCAGTGACGCCATCGCCGACCATTTCTCCGAGCGTGTGTTCCCGGGTGGCCTCACCTACTCGGGTCATCCTATGGCCTGCGCGGTAGCCGTCGCGTCGCTCAAGCTCTTTCGGGATGAGGGTGTCAATGAGCACTCCAAGATGCTTGGCGAGTCGGTAATCGGCCCGGCGCTGCGCGCCATGGTGGCCAGGCATCCCAGCATCGGTGAAGTGCGCGGCCTCGGCACATTCTGGGCCATTGAGTTGGTGAAGGACCGAACCACACGTGAGCCCCTGGTGCCGTTCAACGCCGCTGGACCTGCGACCGCCCCCATGGTGGCGCTGGGCAATGCCTGTAAAGCGGCCGGTTTGTGGCCATTTATTTGGCACAATCGCATGCATGTCGTGCCGCCTTGCAACAGTCCTGTTGATGACGTACACGAAGGCTTAGCCATCATTGACGGCGCGTTGGCCGTCGCTGACGCCCATTGCGTCGGCTAAAGCGCGCAGGGTCGTCAAGATTGTGTCAAATGCCTCATCCCGGTAGATGTCTCGGAGAACTACGCTAAAGAACTCAGTCGGCGGGTTTAGCGGGAGTGTGATGGTGGAGAACGCAAAGGGTTCAATGTGGCGGTCGCGGTGGGCGGCCGTTGGGGCAGCAGTAGCGGTCACGCTCGGTTTCGGTACATTCGGCATAGCCAACGCCACCATCGCCAGCGGGGAGCGGGCCGTTTTTGTGCCGATCACCCCCTGCCGCCTACTTGACACCCGAGGGGCGGCGCCGGTTGGTCCGCGAGGCGTTCCAATTACGGCCGGCGAAGAGTTCCGTGCTCAGGTCTGGGGCGCGAATGGTGACTGCAACGTCAGTTCCGGCGCCAGCGCAGTGGTTATGAACGTCACCGCAGTCGCTCCCACCAACGCCGGATTCATCACGGTGTGGCCCTCGAACGTTGCTCGTCCGAACAGCTCGAGCCTCAACTTTGCCGGTGGGCAGACCATCCCAAATGAGGTCACGTCGCGCATAGGTGGCGACGGCGGCGTCAAGTTCTACACGACGGCCGACAGTCTTGATCTGATTGCCGACGTCGTTGGATATTACGAAAACCACAACCACAACGATCTCTACACCAACAATCCGGGCTCGAATAACACCACGATCATCAAGGGTGGCAACGTCGAGGGCAACACGGTGCGGATGGTGACCGGTGACGGCTCGCCCGCCACCAACGGCGCCAACCTTCGCGGCGCTTTGGCCGGGTTCAGTGGCCCGGGCATTGTCCGGCTCGCGCCGGGTCTCTATGACCTCGGCAACGGCGGCATCACTGTGCCCGACAAGGTGGTGTTGCGAGGATCCGGACAGTCGGTGACAACCATTCAGACCGCCGATGCGGGTGCATCGCCCATCGTGATGATGGCTGGCGCTGGTGAACTCTCCGACCTGACGATCACCGGAATCACGGGTGGTTCTGCTGGCGTGAAGTCCGCAGCGTTGGCCGGCACCAAGGTTTACCTGCATCATCTGACCGTCACAATGCGGCAGGACCAACCAAAAAATGTGAGCCTGGGCGCCATTTACAATCAGCTGACCGGCGACATGGCGATCGACCATGTGACGGCCCGTAGTGTGTACGGCGTCACCAACGGCTCGGGCACGATGGAGATCTCCGACTCGGATATGGACACCGTGAACCAGTACGGCAGCGGCACCGTCGTTGTGCAAAATTCCCGGCTCACCCCGAATCTGTCGACCGACCCCGGTGTTTCTTCTCAACCGCTGGTCGGTGGAGCGGGTGGTGTCGCCCGAGTCGATAACGTCGATATCATCGGCCAATCGCGTGGTCTCTGGGATTATCCGGGCGGCACGATCCTGGTAAGCAACTCCCGCATTACCGCCACGTTCCCCCGCTATCAAGGCTCGGGTGGCACGATCCATTGCACCAATGTGGTCAAGGGTGACTACATCACCCCTCTGAATGGGGCATGCGCCTAATCGGCGTGGCATCGGGTACGGGCAACCTGGAAAGGTCCGGGATGCAACGGGGGTAACGATGGGGGCTCGCACCGGCGCGCAGGTTCTGGAGGATTTGCGGCGTTCCTGGCCCGGAGGCCTCGCCGGTCGCGATAGCCTGCCCCGGCGCAGGTCAACGTGGGGTTGCCGGTCAACAGCACTTCGCCTCGGGAGGAGCTGCTTGGCTATATCAGTGCGGCCGAGGAAGGTTTCGAAGGGCTCTTTGCCGTACTTGGCACTGGCTTGCCCGATGTCGAGGGCGTCGCCCGTTCGGTTGAGGTCATCAAAGGTGTTGACGGTAACGACATCACGCTGTTCATCCACCGCCCGAGCGGCGACTCGGGTGTATTGCCCGGGCTGCTCCACATCCACGGCGGCGGCATGGCCCTGCTCGAAGCGGCCGGTACGGGATACGCTCGTTGGCGCGATGATCTCGCGGCAACAGGCATGGTCGTGGTCGGGGTTGAGTTCCGCAATGCCGGTGGGAAGCATGGCCCGTATCCGTTTCCTGCCGGACTGAATGACTGCACGTCAGCGCTGCACTGGATGGCTGCCAACAAAGCCTCACTTGGTATCTCGAAGCTCGTTGTGTCGGGAGAGTCCGGTGGTGGCAACCTCACCATCGCCACCACGCTCAAAGCCAAGCAGGACGGCAGCCTCAGTGTGATTGATGGCTTGTACGCCCAGTGCCCGTATATCTCCGGAGCATGGGCCACGAAGCTGCCCGAGATGGCCTCCCACTATGAAAACGACGGCTATCTCCTCAGCTGTACCCAAATGGGAGCCATGGCCAAGGTCTATGACCCGCTCGACCACAACGTCAGTAATCCGCTGGCTTGGCCGCACCACGCCACTGCCGAGGATTTGTCCGGACTTCCGCCGTGTGTCGTCTCGGTCAACGAACTCGATCCGTTGCGAGATGAGGGCCTTGCGTTTTTTCGTAAACTGCTGGCGGCCGGTGTCAAAGCCGTGAGTCGAACCGTGAACGGCACCTGCCATGCCGGTGATTGCATCTTTTGCGCCGCCATGCCCGACGTGTATTACTCGACCATCCGCGACATCAGCAGCTTCGCCCATTCGCTGTGAGTTCTCGGCCGAAGCTAGGAAGTTCCTGACGGGCAGACAGTGGATCTCGACCCCTGGTAGGTCTTGCAGCCGGGAATGAATCGGTCGGACAGTTAGATTCCGCCGAGATGGCAGGGGGGTGGCTTGTTCTCTGTGACGTCCGCCACTAGCTTATTGTCAGGTATCCGTGCATTGGATGCCAAGGGGCCGGGGCGGCTACCGCTTCGGGCATCACCACATCTACAAGCGCACTGCATGACCCAGCACACCGAGGCCTCGGTGACCGCTGTAACCACGAAGGGGGAACATTTATGATTTCACGTCGAACAACAGCTGTTCTCGCGGCCACGGGGCTTCTCGCCCTGGCTGCGTGCGGCAGCTCAAAAAAGGCGGCGGTAGCGACCACCGCTGCACCCGCTGCCACCACTGCGGCTCCGGCTGTCACGACAGCCGCCCCGGCAGCTACCACGGCGGCTCCCGCTGCGACGACAGCCGCCCCGGCGGCCACGACCGCCAAGCCTGCGGCAACCACTGCGGCTCCGGCCGCGGCTGGCTCATACAAGACCGACCCGGTGTGGGGCGGCCTTGCCGAGGCCACCTCCGGCGGCAAGTGCGGCCTAGGAAACGGTCAGAAGGCCACCGGAGCAGCGGTAAAGATCGGTGCCGTTACCACCATGATTCCGGGTATCGATTTCAAAGACGGCCCGAACGCCCAGATGGCCTTCTTCAAGTGCGTGAATGACAACGGCGGTGTGCACGGTCGGCCGATCGAACTCATCAACGTCAATGACGAACTCGACCCGGCGAAGGCGGGTGCCGCCGCAGCGAAGTTGATTGACTCCGACAAGGTCGTCGCCATTGCCGGTGGCTTCTCCATCATCGACTGCCCCGTCAACGGCAAGACCTATGCGGCCAAGGGTTACAACATCATCGTCGCCGGCGTACCGGCCGAGTGCTTCGGTCAGCCGAACATCGCCGCTACCAACATGGGACCGCACTACTCGGCCCAGGGCGCAGCGCAGGCCGTCATCCGCGACGGTGCCAAGGGCAAGATCGTCCACGTCACCGGTAACAACCCCGGCGCCGACTATAACGGCACCAGTGTGAAGACGTTGGCCGAGGCCGCGGGCATGCAGTTCGAAGATGTGCAGGTTGCTCTGCCGATCAAGGATGGCAACACACTCGTGGCCGACCTGGTCAAGAAGGCTGGCAAGGGCGGCGGCATCGTCATCACCTTCACCCCGCCTGAGGCGCTCACGATCATGAAGGCTGCCGAGGACCAGAACCTGATCGACGAAGTAGTTTGGGGTTCGGCCACTCCAGCCAACGACGCCTCCGTCGCCAAGGCCCTGTCATCGAAGTGGGACGGCAAGATGCGTATCAACGCCGAACTGGCCCCGCTCGACACCAACGGCCCGGACATGAAGTTGATCAAGGAAGTGTTGGCCAAGTACGACACGAAAACGCCGCTTGGCTCCTTTGCCCAAATGGGCTTCCTGATCGGCCAGCTCGTCGTTGACACACTCAACAAGATGCCCGCTGCCGACATCGATAGCGCTCCGAAGGTCAACGCAGCCATCAAGGCAATCAAGAACTACAAGACCGACATCCTGTGCCGGCCCTGGTACTACGGCGATGGGGCTTCCCACGTGCCGAACAACTGGGACCTTACCGTTGTTCCCAAGGGTGGCGTGATGGTTGTCAAGGACAAGTGCTTCGAGATCACCGCCGTCGACGACATCCTCAAGGGTGTTCGCACCTTCGAGGCTGCCAACAACGTCAACAAGGGCTAGCTAGTCAGCATCTGCAGTACCACCGAACGAACTCCTTGGGGGAATGAGTGCCTGACGCAAATGAACTGGTTCGTTACCTCATACTTGGGTTGGCGTTCGGTGCGGTGTATGCGGTGTCCGGTACAGGGCTTGTCGTCCTGTACCGGACCACCGGAGTGTTGAATTTCGCATTCGGAGCGATCGGCGCATTTGGCGCTCATATCGCGTGGTCTCTTGGCAAAGACGGAGCTGGACTTCTCGGGTTCCATGCCAACCGGTGGGTCACCTACCTTGCATGCATTTTGGTGTGCATGCTGATCACTTTCGCCTACGGTCGGTTCATCGCCCCGGCCTTTGCTCAGCGGGACTCGCTGACCAGGGCACTCGGAACGTTGTCCATGTTGTTACTGACCCTCGGCCTCATGTTCTGGCGGTGGCGCACGCAGGACGCCCGGTTCCTCGAACTGCCCACAAAGAAGTTCAAGTTCCATGTGGGTAAGACGATCGTGAACGGCACGCAGGTGACAGCGGTGCTCTTCGGCATCGTGGTCACCATCGGCGTGTTGGCTTTCTTGAAGCGCAGCGCGCTGGGAACCGCCATGCGAGCCGTCGCCAACGATCGCGATATCGCCGCGCTGCTCGGTATTCCTGTCCGCCGTGTTGAGTCCATTGCCTGGATGGCCAATGGCGCCATCTGTGGCTTTGTCGCCCTGCTGCTGTCTGAGATGTTCCGTCTCGATGCGGCTGGGCTCACGTTCTTCATCATTCCGGCCCTTGCTGCTGCCATCGTCGGTCGCCTGCTCAACCTGTGGACGACTTTGATCGCCGGATTTGGGATCGGAGTGATGGAAGCAGAGTTGGCTGGCTTTGACTACAAGTGGATCACCGACAATCGAACGATGACACCATTCGTCGTGGCCATCGTGGCCATGCTCTGGTTTGGCCGGAAACGCACCATCGTTCTCTCCGGAAGGGCAATGCAATGAGCGAAGCGAATGGCGTGACGTTAGCTCCGGGTGCTTTCGGGTCGACTGTCAGCTCCAAGTTCCCGGCGCTTGCTCGGCTCACCACGAAGCAAAAGAAGAACATCATCGGCATCGCCGTCGTGCTCCTGCTTACAATGATCGTCTTTCCGGCCGTGCTGTCGTCGTTCTGGATCAAGGTGTTCACCCAGGTTGCGTACTACGCCGTTGTCGCTGGCGGCCTGGGCCTGCTGTACGGCCGGGTCGGTCTTGCCTCGCTCGGTCAGGTCGCGATCCTTGGCGTCGGAGCCTGGGTGACGATGCGACTCTTTTTCCTGTATCACCTGCCGTTCCCGATTCTCATGCTCATCGCCGGCACCGTGTGCACGCTTTTCGGTTTGTTGATCGGGCTCCCGGCCTTACGATTGTCGGGTCTCTATCTGGCGCTCGTGACGTTGATGTTTGGTGCGGCGTTCAGCGTCATTATTACAACGCTGAAGTTCCCCACAGGGGGTTCCGGGTTCAAGGGTCTCGTGAAGGACACCACGCAACGCAAGATAATGACGCGCCCGTCGATGGCCATCGGCGAGTCCGCCTACTTCCGGTATGTTGTCGTGGTCTGTCTCCTGATGTTTCTGCTCTTCGTCGTTCATCTGATATCAAAACCCGGACGCGCGTGGGCTTCCATAGGTCAGAGCGAGGCCGCGGCTCTCGCGGCTGGTGTGAATACCATGGTGTACAAGCTCTGGGCTTTCGCCATGGTGTCATTCGCCACCGGTGTTGCTGGCGCGCTCCTCGCCGCCGACGTGAACAGCCCCTCGCCAAATATCTTCTCGCCTGATGCCTCTCTTATTCTGATGGCTGTCGTCATCATGGCCGGATACCGGTCGCTCTGGGGAGCGCTTGGGGCCGGTCTGCTGGCGCGGTTCATGGGCGAGTTTCTCAAGGACCACGGCGTTTCCGACCGGATCGGCCTGATGCTCTTCGGGTTCGGTGTGGCGTTCAACCTCATCATGTCGACCCGGGCGATGAAGAAGAAGGGTCTGATCTCGTGATCGAAATCAAGAACCTCACCGTCCGTTTCGGCGGAGTCGTATCCATCAATGACATGAGCGTCACGTTTCCGGGTGGCACGTGCGGTCTCATCGGTCCCAACGGCGCTGGCAAAACCACCTTTTTCAACGTGCTCTCCGGGTTCGTGACGCCCGCTGAAGGCTCGGTACACGCCTATGGCGACGACTTGTTGAAGCTTTCAGACTTCAAGCGGGCGCGGTGGGGTGTGCGGCGTACGTTTCAGACCGAGCAGGCCATCGAATCGCTGTCGGTTTACGACAACGTGCTCACGATGTACGAGCACACCAACAAGACGACGAGAGCGGTGACATTCAAAGCCGTGTCCGAGGCGCTCGAGTTGACCGGTCTGTCCGACAAAGCTCGGGTGCCGGTCGGAGGGCTTGCCGCCAGCGACCGCCGTTTGGTCGAGGTGGCCCGTGCCGTCGTGGGTCATCCGAAGCTCGTATTGCTCGATGAACCGGCCGCCGGACTCCCCGAGGAAGAAACAGGCCGCCTCGCCGATGTGATCCGGCGAATCCCAGAGGTCAGCGGCGCCACCGCTATTGTCGTGGAGCATGACATGAGCCTGGTGCAGTCGTGCTGCACGAATATCGCGGTGCTCAACTTCGGCAGCCTTTTGGCGTACGGCCCGACTGCCGAAGTTTTACGCGATCCCCGCGTGCTCGAAGCCTATGTTGGGTCGGAGGACGATCTGTGACCTCGTTGAAGATCGAAAACGTTCATGTGCTTCGGGCCGGTCGACCCGTTGCCCGTGGAGTCACCCTTGAGGCACCCGCCGGCGAGATCACCGCGCTGATGGGCCCGAACGGCGCAGGAAAGTCGAGCCTCGCACTGGCGATATCTGGATTACTGCGCTCGGCAACGGGCTCGATCACCCTCGACGGCGTGCAGATGATCGGCAAGCGCCCCGAGCAAGTACGCGCCGCAGGCGTGGCCGTCGTCCCAGAGGGGCGACGACTGCTGCGCGACCTATCGGTGCAGGACAATTTGAACGTCGCCACGTTTGGCATCAAGGGCGATGCGGCAGCCGCGGTGGCGGACTCCCTTGCGCTTTTCCCCGAGCTAGAGAAGCGGCTCGGGCAACCGGCGAGCGCGTTGTCGGGTGGCGAGCAGCAGATGCTGGTGCTGGCCCAGGCTCTCGTCTCCAAGCCGAGGGTGCTCGTGATCGATGAACTGTCGCTAGGCCTGGCTCCGTTGATCGTCAAGCGTCTGTTACCCACGGTCGCCGCCGTCGCGGCCTCAGGCGTGGCGGTACTGCTCATTGAGCAGTTCGCCCATGTAGCTCTGGCCAAGGCCACCAAGGCTTACGTGATGGAAGGTAGCCAGATCCGCTACGAAGGTACTGCGGCGGAACTGAAAGAAAGCCCCGAATTGCTCCACTCGGCCTACCTTCTGCGTACATAGGGGCGACGGGCAATCAGCGCCACGATCGCCGCTACGGTGACGATTGTCGAGTTGGTAGTTCGCACGATGGTCGCATGAGGGGTGCAAGCATGAGTTCGATCGAGGTCGACGTCGTCATCGCAGGTGGTGGCCCCGCTGGGCTCGCTGCTGGCATTGAACTTGGCTCCCGAGGTGTCCGGGTGCTGGTGCTCGAACCACGTATGGACGTTTCGCTTGATCGCCCGCGGGCCAAGACAACCAGCGTGCGCACGATGGAACACATGCGACGGTGGGGGCTTGCGAATCGGTTGCGAGAGGTCGCGCCCCTCGCGGTGTCGTGGTCGCAGGACACCATGTTCTGTACGACAGTGCTCGGCCGGGAGATCACGCGATTCACCGGTTGCCTCGGGCTCACGCCTGATCGGTGCGACGAGTATGCCGAGGCCGGCCAGCAAGTACCACAACCGATCGTGGAATTGGTGCTTCGTGAAGCGCTGTCGAACCTGGCCTCCGTCACCTTTGCCAGGGGTTGGACCTTTGTTGGGCTCGATCAATCCGACGCCTCAGTGGCGGTGGACATCGCTGATGCTGACGGGGTGACGCGTCGCATCGAGGCGGCTTACCTGCTTGGCTGCGACGGGGCGGCCAGCCCGGTGCGCCATGCCGTGGGGGCATTCTTCGAAGGCTCGACCGATGGTCGGCCGAACTTCAGCATGGTGTTCCGCTCTCGTGACCTGGCCGATCGCGTGCCGCACCGAGCGGCCATTCACCATTGGGTACTCGATCCGGTGGTGCCCGGTCTGATGGGGCGTATGGATCTGGGTGAGACATGGTGGGCCATGGCTATGGGTGTCACGGCCGAAGCTGGCAGTGCCGATCCAGTTCGCCTGATTCGGGCGCTCATCGGCCCGGGCGGAGAGGATCTCGACATTGACGTGGTGTCGACCGATCCGTGGACGGCTCGCATGCTGAACGCCAATACGTACCGGGTCGGTCGGGTTTTTCTCGTCGGGGATGCCGCTCACTTGAATCCGCCGTGGGGCGGCCACGGATTCAATACCGCGGTCGGAGACGCCGTGAATATCGGATGGAAGCTGGCGGCGGTGCTCGCTGGCTGGGGAGGCACGGGTCTGCTCGACAGCTACGAGCCCGAGCGCCGGCCGATTGCCCAGCAGACCATCGACCTGGCCACCCGAAACATGAGCAAGTTGTCCACCAACTTCGCCGACCCGCTCCTCAGCGCGGATGGCCCCGAAGGAGATGCCTGCCGGGCCGCGGTGGCATCCGATATCCAGGCCCACAAGCACGCCGAATTCCACAGTCTCGGTCTCGTGCTCGGCTATCACTACGCAAGGTCATCTATCACCGTTACCGACGGCACGCCCGAACCTGACATCGAGACCTCGCTGTACACGCCCTCGACCCGACCAGGCGCGCGTCTACCCCACGTTTGGCTACCCGACGGGCGCTCGATCTTTGATGTGCTCGGGCCCGAGTTCACGCTGGTGGTCGCCGATGCCGATGCCGATGCCGATGCCGATGCGGATGCCGATGTCGATGTCGATGTTGATGTTGCGGCCATCGTGAACGCAGCCACACGATTGGGTGTTGGGCTCACCGTGCTGAATCTCGCCCATGTCGGGTGCGATCCATCTCAGCTGGGCGAGTTGTCTCATACCGCGCTACTGATTCGCCCCGATCAGCACATCGCGTGGCGTGGCGATGCCCGCAACCTCAACCCGGGATACATAGCCGAGGTCCTGCGCACGACGACCGGCAACGGAGAGCTCGGCGCACCTGTGCGAATCGGATCCCTCCGAACGCCGTGCTCGACCGGCAACGGATAGCTCGCCACTCCTGTGCGCGTCTGATCGCTCCGAACGCCGTGCTACCGGGCATCGGCCCGTTCCCGCGTTGGAAGGTCCTCAGCTGAGGGAGCCGACCCAATCGGTGATGGTCTTGGCAAACAGGGGTGGGTCGATGCTGTGCATGAAGTGGCCCATGGTGGGAAACAGTTGGTGCTCGAAGGGTTGGCCGGCAGCCTCTACCAGCTCCTTGGCTTTGGTGGCGCCAATATCGGACAGGGCGCCCATCAGCGTGCCGCTCGGGTCCTCCATATGGAAATGGTGGGTGAGCAGCACCGGCACCTTGACGTTGGCGAGCATCGTGGCATGATCGCAGGTGGCGGCGACCGTTCCGCTCCAGAAGGCGCGACCCCACTCGGGGTCATACTCGCGCAGGTTCTGCGGGATGTCATCGGGCAGCGGAATGACGGCTGAGACCCAGGGCGGCAGCTCGGTCTTTGAAGCCTGTTGCATACCAGGCCAGTTGCCGATCGACCATTGGTCGCCCAGCCACTTGTTGAACAGGGCAAACAGGGGACCAAGGCCCTGGCGGATCGACTGTCCGAACGCCGGGTTTGTCTCGGACGAGAAGAGAGGTGGGTCCTCGTACACGGCTGCGATCACTTGGCCCGGCTTGGCATAGGCCGACAGCCAAGCCGACAGCACGCCACCGGAGGAGAGGCCGCTGGTATAGGTCGGGCGGCCGATGACCAGGTCAATGAAGCGCACCAAGTCGTTGCCGAAGTTGTCCAAGCTATAACGCCCGGGCGTCCAGCTCGAGCGACCTTGCCCGCGTAGGTCAACCGCGAAGACCTGAAAGTGATCCGACAGCAACGCCATGGCCTGCTCGTAGCCCCACCATGACTCTGTTTGCCCTGGAATGAGCAGCAGCGCCGGCCGCGTTGCGTCACCGCAAGTGGCGTAGTTCATTCTGATTTCGCCGAGGTCAACTGTGTGC
The DNA here is from genome assembly GCA_043744155.1 of Acidimicrobiia bacterium. GTDB lineage: Bacteria > Actinomycetota > Acidimicrobiia > Acidimicrobiales > Ilumatobacteraceae > JANMCE01. The sequence continues at coordinate 14,764 of JAYTVF010000187.1, forward strand.
TCGGGGTAGTCGTGGCTAACGAAAATATGCTCGCGCGTGGCCGCATCCAAAACCGTCATCGCATCCCCTCTGACGAGCGAGGGATGTGCCCCCGATCGGCTCAGGCCAGAACTCCGTCCAGCTGATATCAACCTAGCACTCGGTCGGGTCGGTGTGGTCCGCCGAACTAGGGTGGGGATGACTCGCTTCGCTGATCGCACCTCGCCGCGAGTCGCCAGTGGCACCGGCGCAGCTGGAGCCAATCGGCCCGGTGTTCGCCGAGATACTGGCGCCAACGACGCTGCGCTGGGCGTCGCTGCCGTGTCGGTCGTCTACGATCCGACGGCCGAGGGTTTGCCGAACGAGTCGCAAAGGAACCTATGGGTAAGACGAACAGAAAACGCGAACACCAACAGAAGTTGGCGGAGAAGCATCGCTTGGAGACTCGTCGCCGTGAGGGCCCGACTCTCTCTTTGCCCGATGTCCTTCGTGCCGCAGCGAACGCTCATGTCTTGCAAGACGCCGCCGAGTTCGACGCTCTGATCGATCGCTTGGCAGCAGCCTCGACCTCGGTCATCGCTCGCGGTCCGACGTTGCTTGATGCGCCTATTCGCAGTCATGGCGACCCCGTGTCGTTGGCCGTTGAGGTCGGCCTTTCCCGCTATCTGCGGGAGTTGTGGCGAAACGGGTGGCAGCCAGCCGACATCGTGGGTGTGGTAGGTCACCTCGATTCGGCCGCCACAGCGCACGCGGCGGCCGCGGCTGTGGTGGCAGACGCTCGCCACGACCGCACCCTGGCGATGCACCCGTTGTGGGCATCTCAGCTTGACGATCTTCAGCCCTGGTGGGCCAATCGAGACCATCCACAGCCGTCGTGGTTGGCTGCCGTTGCCACAGTGATGTCGTGGTCGATCAGGGTCGCGATCGAGCAGGCCGTCATACTGTTGGCTCGTTTGGGTCGCCTTCCTAAGCTACCGACCCTCATTCCCCCGCCCGGGCCAGGAGCAGCTGCCGCTGCCGCTGAGCGTAAGGCCACCGGCACATTGTCGGCCGTCGACCCCAAGGTTCTGGGCCGGGTGCGAGCGATGTTGGCCAAGGCAGAGTCGACAGAGTTTCCCGAAGAGGCAGATGCTTTCACCGCGAAGGCTCAAGAGATGATGACCCGCCATGCCATCGACGTGGCGATGCTCGGCGCCACCGCCGGTGGGGCAACTGGCGGGCCCGAGGGCTGTCGCATCCATCTCGAAGCGCCGTACGTCGACGCAAAAGCATCGTTGGTGAACGCCGTGGCTCGGGCGAACCGTTGTCGGGCGGTGCAGCAGAGCAACTTTGGCTTCGTGACCGTTTTCGGGTTCGCCACCGACCTGGCGCTGGTCGATGTCTTGTTCACGTCGTTGCTCGCCCAAGCCACCATGGCCATGGTTGTCGCAGGGCGGGCAGTTAGCCGCACGGGAGTCTCGAAGACTCGGTCATTCCGCCAGTCGTTCCTCGTGTCCTTCGCCCACCGCATCGGCGAGCGTCTCGAAGAGGCGGCGCGTACGACGACCAAAGCGGCCGAATCCACCTTCGGGGCCTCATTGCTGCCAGTTCTGGCCAAACGTGACGCCGATGTGGAAGCCGTCGTCAGTGAAGCCTTTCCTCGACTACAGCAGGTACGTACCCGGGTCAGTAACGAGGCCGGCTGGAAGGCAGGCCGTCTCGCCGCAGATCAAGCCTCCCTGCGAGCCGGCGGAGAGCTACGACCGTCGGGCAGTTAATCCTCCGTTGATTCGTCGTTAATCCCAGGCGACGTGCAACTGTTCAGGGCCGCGGAAGGTGATGTTCGGGAAGCTGGTGATCACCTGATCTGGCACCAGGCGCAGCGACGGCAGACGTTCGGCCAGGGTTTCCAACACGATATGGGTTTCGAAGGTTGCGAGGTTGGCACCAAGGCAGTAATGAATCCCCTTGCCGAACGGAAGGTGTGCGTTGGCGTTGGTTCGATGGATATCGAACGAGTCGGGATTTTCGAACAGATCTGGTTGCCGGCTGGCGGCCGCAAGATTCAGGAAGATCGGGGTGCCGGTCGGCAAAGTAAATCCAGCGAGCTCGGTCGTCTGCGTCGTCACGCGCCGCCACGACACCTGGCTCGATTCGAACCGAAGCACTTCGTCGATGGCGTTGTCGAGAAGGCTCGGGTCCGCGCAGATCTCGCCCCACTGCTCCCGGCGAGGCAACAGACACAACAGCGCGTTACAGATCAGCGCGGTGACTGCCTCGTGGCCGGCGAAGGAAAGCCCGTAGATGATCGACTCGACTTCGCGATAGCTCAGATCGGCGGGATTGGCGGCATGGGCTGCCAGCAATTCCGAGGCGAAGTCGTCACCCGGGTGATCGCGTTTCGTGGCCGTGAACTCTCGGCAATACCGCCAGTAGGCCAGCATCTTGGTGGCGATATCCACCTGTTCTTCTGGCGTGGGTCTGCCCCACGAGAAGCCTTTGCGGTCCTGGCACCAGTGCTTGAGTCGTTCGTCGTCAGGTTCGGGGAAGCCGATGAACCGAAAGACCGTTTCCCCCGGCAGCGGAAACGCCAAGGCCTCGATGAACTCGGACGCGGGTCCAGCCAACATCATGGCCGTCACCAGTTCATGACTGCGCCGCCGAACGTAGGGCTCAAGCGTCTTAAGTCGGCGTTTCGAAAATCCCTGTCGCGTGTAGGCGCGGATTCGTCCGTGATCGGGTTCGGGCAGATTCGACATCACGGCTATCGGGTTGAAATCGGGTGCCGCCAACACCGCTTTGGCGGCATCGCACAACGGGAACACCGGATCTTGCACATTGGTAGAGGCAAAGGTGTCGGGGTGGCGAAAGACATAGTCGATGTCCTCCATGCGGTTGAGCACGAGGTAGCCGAGTTGTTCGGCATAAAATACAGGGGTGGTGTCTCGAAGCTGCGAGGCGATCGGGTACGGGTCGCGCAGATAGGCGTCATCAAGCGGGCTCCACGAGCTGTTCATCGGACATCCACTCGGCGCGGGCGGTACGGTGCCGGGGATCTGGTGATAGCCACGCTCGGTCATGTCGTCTGCCTCCTCCGTAAGCTTGCCAAAAGCGACGGCACAACGTGAAGTGGCAGTGTGGGGGCATGCTCATGACGCTGTCTGGCCTACAGGCTGCACTCGCAGCGCACCATCCCCGAACCTATGGCATCTTTCCTACACCGCTGCACCGACTCGATCGATTCTCTGAAGTGGTTGGTCGGGAAGTGTGGATGAAGCGGGACGACATGATCAGCGTGGGATTGGGCGGCAACAAGATACGCAAACTTCGCTACCTCGTGGCCGATGCACTCTCCCAAGGTGCCGATCACCTCGTCTCGGTCGGGGCCGAACAGTCAAATCATGCCCGCTGCGTCGCAGCGGTGGCCGCCATGGAAGGGTTGGGCTGCGATCTTGTGCTCGGCGGCGCGATAGGCGCTCCGCTGTCGGGGAACCTGCTGCTCAATCACCTGATGGGGGCCACGGTGCATATGTCGGGGACCGAGAACTGGAAGCAGTTGGAGGAAAAGTCACACGACATCGCAAGGGAACTTCGAGACGGCGGCAAGCATCCATATGTCATGCCGATCGGGGGTTCGACGCCCGTCGGTGCTTTGGGTTTCGTCGATGCCTACCTTGAGCTTCGTGACCAGGTGTCGACGGCAGGGGTGATGCCGACAGCAATTGTTCATGCCACATCCTCGGGCGGCACCCAGGCGGGTTTGGCTATCGGCCTGCACCTTTGCCGCGACGATGTTCGGCTCTTGGGTATTGGCGTGGCCAAGACATCGGGGGAACTGCACGATGAGATCGTCGCTATTGTCGATGGTGCGCTTGGGGTGTTGGGCGCGCCGACGCCCAGCCCCGTGGTCACCGTCGTACCGGGGTACCTGGGGCGGGCTTATGGCGACCCGACCCAAGGTTCGTTGCGTGCGCTTCGACTTCTGCTGCAGAGCGAAGGCATCCTCGTCGACCCGGTCTATACCGCCAAGGCGCTCCATGCGATCGTAGATGGATCCGACGACCTGCTTGGTTCCGGGCCAGTGGTGTTCTGGCATACGGGCGGCATGCCCGCTGTTTTCGCACCCCACTATGCCGAAACGCTATTCGGTTGAATCGGGACGGCGAGCGACCGAGTCGGGAAGGGATCCGGCTAAGTCGGTCATGTCAGCGAGGGTGGATTTGGCCATCTCGATGAAGGTGGTGAGTGCGAACGACGGCGCTCTATCCGACGACCAGGCCAGGCTGATGGTGCGGTGAATATCCTCATCCAACGGCACCATCACTGCACCGTGCGCCAGGCTGGGCTCAATGGTGAGACCAGGCTGAACGGCGCAGCCCAAACCGGCATCTACCAGACGTTGGCGGGTCGGATTGTCGACGGAACGGAACACCACGCGAGGCTCAACGCCGCAAGCGCGCAGAGCTCGATCCGTTCGCTCTGAACATGCATCGTCGACGGCCGCCCCAATCAGATCCTCACCGTCGAGTTCGATGAGCGCAATCTTGGTGCGATGAGCCAACCGATGTCCGGGAGGTACGAGCGCAAGAAAGCGGTCCTTCATAAGTTCCACATCGGTCAGGCCTGATTGCGTCGTGTGTGATTCGACGAAGGCGACATCGAGCGCCCCTGACCGCACCAGGGCCAGCAGTTCACCGTCTTGAATCTCGTTGTGGATCGAGATGGTGATCGATGGCCACGCTGCCCGGTAGGCCGCGAGTACCCGGGGTAGCAAGCGCGACCCAGCCGACTGGAACGTGCCGATGCGGATACTGCCCGAGGCGCCGGTCTCCAACCGGCCGAGGTCGGCTCGCGCCACCTCGAGCCGATCGAGAATCCATGTGGCGTGGGCAAGCAACGATGATCCCGCCACGGTCAGTGTCACCGGTTTGGGGCCGCTGCCACGGTTGACGAGTCGATGTCCGACGATGCGTTCCAGCGCCACGAGTTGTTGGGACACAGCGCTCTGCACGTAGTTGAGTTCTTCGGCTGCTCGGCTGAGAGATCGGGTGCGAGCAATGGCTGCGAGCGCCGCCAAGTGTCGCGTGTCGATCTCCCATGGTTGATCAGTTTTGAGCATGGTTAACATCTTAGACATTCTCTGGACAGATTAAACACCATTTGAGATGATAAATGCACAGTTCATCACGAAAGAGGGTCATACATGTCTGTGCTGATCATTGCCGCCCTAATCATTGCGCTCGATGTAGCCGCCATGCGCTGGGGCTTCGACAGCCGTCCCGGCTTTCCCCACCACCGCTGAGCAGGCGCGCCCCAAAATCTGGCCTGCTGACAAGCCGAATCGTGGAGTCACCGCACTCTGCGTCGCCGGTAGCTGAGCGGGCGGGTCGGGTCAGTCGGCGACTCGGGTTCGGGTGACGAGGCGCCCGAGTTCGGGGGCAAATCTGGCGATCAGTTCTGCCACGCGTCGCTCAGCTTGTGGGCCGACGCCGTCTACCAACTGTGCGAAAAGTCGGTGGGCGTCGTTGCGGGGCCAGTCACCCGGCAGGAGCGAGGCTGGCAGATCAGGGTCGGTTGTGGCCAGTACAAACCAGCGGTACGTCACCTGGATGTGCGCTACGAGGGCCTCGGTGTCCGACAGCGTTCCCGCGTGCATCCGATCCCGGACAGGCGTGAAGGTCGCAACGAAATCGTCATAGACCGCTCGTAACGTCGTTGTATCCCATGCAGCGGTCGGGGAGACACCGTCAAGCACCTCGTGGCCCACGATCACGGTGCAGCGAATCTCGGCGAATTCGCCGAGCGTGAGCCGCAACTGTTCCGTCGGCGGATACGGCGACACCCAAAGTCCGTCGTGCAGAGCACCAAAGCGAAGTGTTTCGAGTCCGGCCCTCATGCGAGCCCTTAGCGCAGCGCAGTCATCGCGAATAGAGAAGGCCACCAGGGTCCAGCGCCCATCCCAATCGGTGCGACTCTGTCTGAACGCCTGGGTGTGCAAGGGCGCGTACGGCATGAGCTCGGCCAGTCGGGGGGCGAGCCGGTAGCTGGTGGTGCGACCGCGCCGAACTACATCGAGGTTTCCGCGCCGAGCGAGTCGGGCGATGGCCGCGCGTGCGCCCGCTGCGTTCACCTCGAATTCGGCGAGTAGCGCGACGAGCGCGGCGGACGGCAGCGGCTCGTTGCGGCCGGCCCAGAAGTCACCGAGCAGCGTCAGGATCAAGTGCTGGGGCGGAAACCCGGTTTGGAACCGAGGCAAGTCCAGTTCCTCGAATTCCAGCCGCTTGGCATCGAGTTCTCGCTGCAGGTCGGTGGTCATAGTTGGGTCGAAAAAGACAGCGGGACGCACGGATCGATCCCTTTCGCGGGTGCAGCGGGGGATTGGGCCAACACTGCGTTCATCATCGATGCCAGAGCGAACCGAAGACATCGGGTGGGAACTGTCGCCCGACGGCCTGACCCCAATCGAGGGCGATCATCGGCACGGCATCGTCGGTTCCATCGGTCACGATTCGTCAGAATAGTTCCTGCCTGCCAGCGATCCGCCCCGGTGATGCGATGTCGGGAAGAAGGCGGGAATGACTCATGCATGGAATCTTGATGAGATTGTTGCGATCGATACCCATGTTCATGTGGAACAGGATGCCAACGGACGTCGCCGCTGACTTTCCCGGGCTCACCGTCATCTTGACCCATTCCTCCGTACGCTGGCAGGACACGGCGATCTCGATGGCAACACAGAAGGCCAACGTTTTTATCGACTTGTCGGGGTGGCTGCCGAAATACTTCCCGCCGGCGCTCGTCCGAGCGACCAATGGGCTGCTAGGAGCGCTGGCTCGAAGCGTTGCAGGCCATGCTCGCCCGATCAGGTCTGGCATCGGTTCCCGAAGTTCTAAGGCACGCCGACAAACTTGCCCAGCGACCCGCCGGTCACAATCATGCCGGTCGCGACTGCTTTGCGCGCCCGGAGGGACTCGAACCCCCAATCGTCTGATCCGAAGTCAGATGCCCTATCCATTAGGCCACAGGCGCGTTACACCAAGAAGTTTAGGCACAACCCACGTACTCGCGACGATTGAATCTGGCGCTTTCCTCCAGCGATGAACCAACTCGTCGCAAGGAAACCTCTCGGGTGCCGTGTCTTTGGAATAGTGACGGGCGGTCGGCTGCCACTCGCGACCGGGCTTTCGCGGCGGGAATGGTCGAGGTGGCTTGCCTGGCCGAATTGGTCGAGCGGGCTGATGTCCTCGTTTCGGTTTGCCCGCCGTCGGAAGCGTTGCGGATAGCCGACGATGTAGCGGCTACCGGTTTCGACGGCATATATGTGGATGCCAACGCCATCTCACCGGCCCGAACTCGCCAAATCGGCAAGCGGTTCGCCCGGTTCGTCGATGCAGGAATCATCGGTCCGCCCGCGTGGGATCCTGGTTCGACCCGCCTCTACTTGGCGGGTGCCGAAGCGGACACGGTCGCGGCTCGTTGGCATGGCTCGCACTTGGACGCTCGCGTGTTGGGAGGCGAGGTCGGCGCAGCGTCGGCCTTGAAGATGTGTTTCGCGACGTGGACGAAGGTTTCCGGCGCGTTGCTTTTGTCTGTGCGGGCCCTGGCGGCAGCCGAGGGAATCGACGACGATCTGATTGCGGAGTGGACGATGTCGTTCCCGCACTTGGCCCGCCAGTCCGAAGGCACGGCGTCGGGCAGTGGGCCAAAGGCGTGGCCGTTCGTCGGTGAGATGGGGGAGATTGCCGACAGCTTTGCTGCCGCGGGACTGCCGGACGGATTCGGCCGAGCGGCAGCTGAGATATACAGCCGCCTTGCGCCGTTGCAACAGATCGCTGACCCGTCGCTCGCCGAAGTGATTGACCTGATCGGCGGCAGCTAAACGCTCTCGCCACTGGTCGCTGGCTTGTCGAGAGGTCGGGTCGGGTCGGGTCGTCGGGTCGGGTCGGTCGGGTCGGGGTCGGGTCGTCGGGTCGTCGGGTCGTCGGGTCGGGCCGGGTCGGGTGGTCGGGTGGTCGGGTCGGGTCGGTGGTCGGGTAGCTGAGTTCGAGGGCTGAGAGCAGGCAGGGTTGCTACTGTCGAACCATGTCTACTACCGGTCGCACCGACTGGAACCCGGTGCTGAGGTCTGAATTACAGCAGCCGTACTGGGCGACTTTGCAGGAATTTCTCGAGAACGAGCGAGAACATCACACGGTGTATCCGCCTCGTGATGAGGTTTTCGCTGCGCTGCACCGCACAGCGCTGGCTGAGGTAAAGGTGCTCATCCTCGGGCAGGATCCATATCACGGGCCGCGCCAGGCCCACGGATTGTGTTTCTCGGTACGCCGACCGACCCCAC
>JAYTVF010000188.1:0-6030 GCA_043744155.1 Acidimicrobiia bacterium
ACGGACCGCTTCTGCGCTGCGTCGATCTCGCCGGTCGCGAACGAGCGCCGCGCCTCGAGCACCGTGGGTGGACGCAGCAAACTGCCGACATGGTCGGCGCGAAACGGCGGGTTGATGGCGGGCATGTACATCCTCCTGAGTGGGCGGCCGACACATGAACAAGTCGGGCCTACCCAGATAGTGGCAGAAACCAGGGGGTGCGCCGCAAGCGGTTCTGCGACTCGGTTTCAGGCGGGACGGTTGTGCGGCCAAGACGCGAATAACCATGCTCGGCCGTTCGGCATCACCGCTGGACTCGCGGGCGCTGTCACCGTTGCGGCCCAGGGCGCTAGGAAGACAGGCACGCAGTGGCGGCGCGCCAGAGGTGGGCGCCGCGCTCGTCGCCGCCGAAGCTGAACGCCTGATTCATGGTGTAGCCAAAGCCGATGCGGCGCTCGAGTTCGCACCATCCGAGGCAGCCCCATGCGCCTGAATGGCCGAATCCGGTCGTTGGGCGGTTGGCGCGATTGGGCAATGATCGCTGCCATCCGAGCGAGAATGCTTGCTCGCTGCCCAGGGTTCGATCTGGCCCCCGCACCTGCTCAGCCGAGACTTCGTGGAGGTAATCCAGCGGCAGGATGGCGCCGTGGGCCAAGGCGCCGTAGATGGTGGCCAGGCTTCGGGCATTGGTGAAACCACCCGCGCCCGGAAAGCCGGCTGCCTTCCACTGAGATGTCCGCAGGCCAGCGGGCGTGATCAGCACCCGGTCGTCGTAGTTGGAAGCCAGCGCGAAATCGATCACCCGCGAGCGTCGCACCACGTCAACGTCGGGTGACTGATCTGGCGGGTCGGTGAAATTGGCGCAACGAGCCAGCACGGCCGGATCGCTGATCCCAAGATGGAATTCGCCGCCGGCCCCGCGAGCTACCTCGGCCAGATGAGCCGCAACCGGCTGGCCGCTGGCTCGTCGGATGACCTCTCCAACAAGATGACCGAACGACAGCGTGTGGTAGCCGATGGCCTCGCCCGGCTCCCATTGCAACGGTGCAGCGGCAAATGCTGCGATCACTCGATCCCAATCCCACACGCCCGCAGGACCGAGGTCGACACCGAGGCTCGGCTGGCCCGCCGAATGGGTCAAGAGGTGTCGAACCAGTACGTGCCCCTTGCCGTTCTGGGCGTATTCAGGCCAGAACGCCGCGACCGGCGCATTGACGTCGATCAGGCCCGCGGCTGCGAGCCGATGAAAGGCGATGGCCACGATGCCTTTCGTGCACGACAGCGCGGGGACGAGGGTGTCGGCCTCCCACGGCTGGATGCCGTCGGTGAGGGTGCCGGCCCAGACATCCACGACCCGTTGTCCGTCGACCACGAGGCCCAGAGCGGCACCGACTTCGGGCAGCCCGAAGCTGGTGGGGTTTCGAGTAAACATCTCGACAAAGGTCTCGATCAGTGCCGTGAACTCGGGCTGATAGGCGCCGTGCAACTCGATCACGTGAGGTGGGCTTTCAGCGCTGCAGTGAACTCGTCGGCGGCCTCAATGTTGGAGATGTGTGATGCGTCCTCGATGAGCCGTAGTTGGCTGCCCGAGATGGTGGCGTGCAAGAAGGCGAGGTCGGTCGGGGGTGTGGCCGGGTCATGCGCGGCGGCGATAAGCAGGGTGCGGGCGCTGATCTGGGGAACCTGGGTGCGCAGATCGGCGTCGCGCAGCGCCGCGCAGCAACCGGCGTATCCGCTTGGCGCGGTCGCGGTCAGCGTGGCCCGAACAGCGGCGACCTCATCTGGATGTTGTCTGGCGAAACCCGGTGTGAACCAGCGGGCCAGCACCGCGTCGAGCAGAGGGGTCAATCCCTGGGTACGAGCGATGCTCGCTCGTTCATTCCAAGCATCGACCGTGGAAATCTTGGCTCCCGTATTGGCAAGAGTGAGGCTACGCAGGCGATCACCGTGATGAATAGCGATCCACTGGCCCATCATCCCGCCGAGTGACAAGCCGCAAAGATGAAACGTACGAAATCCGGCCATATCGGCCAGTTCGATCACGTCGGTCGCCAGTTGCGCCAGGGTGTAATCCCCGGTGGGGGCGTCGGAGGTGCCATGGCCTCGCGTGTCGACCAGCAAGAGGTGGTGCGTGGCTTGTAGCGCGTCGGCCTGCGGCTGCCACTGTGATCGGGCGGAGCCGAGCGAGTGCAGGAAGATCAGGGGCGCCCCCTCGGGGTTTCCGGTCAGCTCAAAGCCGATTCGAGTGCCATCACTGGTGACCATTCGAGTACTCATCGTCGCCAAAGTTAAACCACGAACACCTCAGACGATGACGTTCTGACCGCCGTCGACCACGATAGAGGTGGCATTGACGTAGAACGCATCGTCGGAAGCAAGAAAAAGCGCGACCTTGGCGATATCCATCGGTTCTCCGGTGCGGCCCATCGGGTTCTGCGCCCCCATGGTGAAACCGGGGGAGTCGGGGTTGTCGTAGACCCCGTCGGCCTCGGTACCGGGGGTGCGAACGAGGCCGGGCAGGATGGCATTGGCCCGGATGCCGAGGCCGGCGCCGGCTGCGGCGAAGTGATAGGTGGCCGCCAACAGGGCCCCTTTACCGGCACCGTGGGCCACCATGGGAACGAATCTGGCGCCGCGTATCGCGGCCATCGAGGCCATGTTCACAATGCTGCCACCACCTCGGGCCACCAGATGCGGCCAGGCTGCCGAGGTGACGTAGATGGCGCTGTCGACCTCCATTCGCATGGTGAATCGATAATCGTTGGCATCAAGCTCGTTGATATGTCCGATGCGGAAGGCGCCTGCATTGTTGTAAACGATGTCAATGCCGCCGTAGACGGCTGCCGCTGCGGTCACCCAAGTGCGAGCTGATGTCTCATCGCCCAAGTCGACTCCGGTCATGGCGGTCATCTCGCCGCCGGCCGAGCGAACCAAGCACTCGGTCTCGACCGTCTCGTCGGTCTTCAGATCGCAGCCGACAACCTGCGCGCCTTCGGCCGCGAAGAGTTGGGCGGCGGCCCGGCCGATGCCCCCGGCAACTCCGGTGATGATGGCGATCTTGCCGTCTAGTCGGCCCATGGGTCGTCCTCACGCTGTGTGTCGGTGGAACTCTGACGAGCCCGCAATCGCTCGCCGAGGTCACGCGGGTCAAACGCCTTGACGGCACGTTGGGCGATAGCCTGCGCTGCGGCCTGCCTGTCTGCGGGCACCTCGATGTCGGCGGGGTGAATCGCTAGGCTGGTCAGCGCGCGTCCGAGGCTTTCGAGCACCGCCGATGCGGTCTGGGAGATGAGCGGAACCGCGAACCACTCGGCGTGCCAACTGCCGACGCCGCGTTCAAGTTCGTGTGGTCGTGAGGACGTGACGATCGATGCCACTCCGCGGAAGGCGTCCGTGGCAGCCAGACACCGGATGGCGTCGATCGGGTTCCGTTTGTAGGGCATGGCGGTGGACCCGCCGGCGCGCATGGTGGCGTCACCCGACTGAGCGAGAAAGACCAGGTCGCTTGCCACTTTGGCCGCGGCACGAACGAGGCTCTCCAATACCTGCACGATGGCGATCAGCGGCGCGCGGTTGGTGTGCCAACCAACGGGCCACGCGACGAAGCCGAAACTGTCGGCGAACTCGCGGGCGAGCGCCGCATCCAGCTGCATCTGGTCGCCGATCGGGCCAGCGAGTTGGGCGACATACTCGAGAGTGGGCAACGTATTCGTTGCGGCGGCCAAGGGTGCGAGCCACTGCGCGGCCCGCAAGCAGAACAGGCTCGGCTCTGCCGGTTGTAGGAAGGATCGGGCCATCATGGGCGCGGTGCCGAACGTCGTTACGGCATCGACGAGGGCGAGACCGGCCCCGACTGCTTGCGCGTGCAATACCTCGACTGATGATTGCAATTGCAACATCATGGCGGTATCGATGATGTCTTGCGTCGTCACCCGATAGTGCAGCCAAGGCCTAGCCTCGTCGGACAACTTTCGGCGGAGGTGATCGAGCAAGGGCAGCACCGGTGTACCGGCTTCCCATCCGTCGAGTAGCAGCTTTTCGGGGTTCTCGTGGGGCTCCGTGCAGGCCAAGATGATTTCGTCGGCCGCATCTTGGGGGATCAAGCCGTGCGCAGCTTGCGCCGATGCCAGCGCTGATTCGACCGCCGCGAACATCTCGACACGCCGCTCAGCGGTAAAAATCGGGGCCATCGCGGGCGTCGTGAATCCGGGATCCAGGCTCATCGACGCCAGCGTTCAGACATCAAAAAAAACGGTTTCGTCCGCACCCTGATAGCGGATGTCGAATCGGTAGGTCGGCAAGGCGCCATCCTCGACCAACTCGGCCAACAACGTGAAGCGGCGTTCGGCAGGAACCATCCGCAACACCATGTCGGATGCATTGGCAGCGGCCTCCTCCGGGAAGTACACCCGGGTGTACGTCGGGTTCAGCATGCCTCGGGCCTGGATGGTGACATTCAGGTGCGGCGCCTGCGTCGTGGCGTTCGGTCCTGGTACCGACCCGGGCATGATGGTGAGGAACGAATACGAACCGTCACCAAAGCCGGTGGCGCACCGGCCGAAACCGGTGAACGTCGGATCAAGCTCGACATCCTCGCGGTCGTCGGAAGGATGATTGTATCGGCCAGCGTCGTTGGCCTGCCACAGTTCGATGAGGGCGTCTTCGATTGGTTTGCGATCGCCGTCCCATACGCGTCCTTCGATGCGGATGCGATCGCCCACGGTGTCGGGCGTGACCAACACGTTCTGGCCTTCGGCCGCCAACCGCATCGAAAAGTAGGGCCCGACGGTCTGTGAGGGCGTAACCCCGAGTTTCATCGATCCTCCCCAGGGGTGGCGTGGGTGCCGCGCAGCACGATGTCCCAGGTATAGCCGATGGCCCAATTCGGCGTGGTCACATCGTGGTTGTAGCGAGCCACCATGCGGTGACGGGTATGCAGCGGTGCTGCTTGATAGATCGGGTCGTAGTTGAAGAGTGGGTCGTCGGGGAAATACATCTGGGTGACCAATCGGGCCGGAATCGACGGACCGAGCAGCGAGAAGTGGATATGGGCGGGCCGCCAGGCATTGGGATGGTTCCCCCACGGATACGGTCCGGGTTTCACGGTAGTGAAGCGGTAGACACCCTCGGCGTCGGTGCGGCACTGACCGACGCCGAGGAAGTTGGGGTCGAGCGGAGCAGGAAAATCCGTCTCGCGCCAGTGAAGGTATCGGCCGCAGGCATTGGCCTGCCAGAGCTCGATCAAGGTGTTCGGCATCGGCTCACCACCTTGGTTCAGCACCCGCCCCGTGACGATTGAACGCTGCCCGATGGCCTCGTCACCGGTTCCGGCGTTGGTGGTGAGGTCCGCATCCTCCTCCTCGAGGTCAGCCCAGGTGTGGCCGGGGCCGGTCCGCTCGGAGAGCGTGGAAGTGATCTTGATCAATTCCCTGTCTGGGGATCGTTTCAGCGTCGACTTGTAGTCGGGGTAGCGAAACGGCGGATGGTCACTGTGGGCCCGTGACCCGAAATCGGTGGTCATACCTCTCCTGAAGGGCGTGCGGATTTGGCCACTGCAAAGGCGTGATTCGCCGCTGGTACGCCGGCGTAGATGGCGACGTGCTGCAACACCTGAGCCAGTTCAGCATCGGTAACGCCGGTGTTCACTGATGCTTGCATGTGCAAGTTCAGTTCGTCTCGACCCAAGGCCGCCAGGATGGCGATGGTCAAAAGACTGCGAGTCTTGAGATCGAATGTCGGGTCGGTCCAAAGATCGCCCCACACGTTCTCAGTGATCCATTGCTGGAATGAGCGATTGAGATCGGTTGCAGATGCAATCGATTTGTCGACGTGGGCATCACCGAGAACCCGGCGGCGCATTTGCATGCCTGCATCAAAGTCGCCCATCAGTAGGGCAACCCGGTGTAGTTCTCGGCCATAGCGGTCTGCGCGGCCGATGAACTGGCCAGATAGTCAAGTTCGGTCTCTTGCATGCGGTGTTCAAACTCCGTCTGGTCGGGGAACGTGTGCATCATCGTGGTCATCCACCACGAGAATCGCACTGCTTTCCAG
>JAYTVF010000189.1:0-1876 GCA_043744155.1 Acidimicrobiia bacterium
CGGTCGGTGTATCCCAGGCTGAGCTTCATGGCGAACCGGTCGAGTTGCACCTCGGGGAGTGGGTAGGTGCCCTGAAAGTCGAGAGGGTTCTGGGTACCGACCACCATGAACGGCCGAGGCACTGCACGGCTCACGCCGTCGTTGGTGACCTGGCGCTCTTCCATAACCTCGAGCAATGCGGACTGGGTCTTGGGCGATGCCCGGTTGATCTCGTCGGCGATCACGATGTTGGCGAACACAGGTCCGGGCCGATAGCGAAACTCACTGCCGCTGGGGTCGAAGATCGTCACACCGGTAATGTCGCTTGGTAACAGGTCGGGGGTGAATTGGATACGGCGAGCGGTACCGCCAATGGAGGCAGCGAGGGCGCGGGCCAGCGAAGTCTTGCCGGTGCCGGGCTTGTCCTCGATGAGCAGATGACCTTCGGCCATCAAGCAGGTGACGGCAAGTTCAGCCTGTTCGGTCTTGCCTCGCAGCACCGTATTGAGGTTGTCGAGTAAGCCCGAGAACACCTCGCTGGCGCGCTCGAGTGGGTTGTTGGTGGTTTTCGTTCGCTCTATCACGCGCTTGTTACCCCTACCGTCGCGGAGGCAGGTTGCGCTCCGGTTTTACTGAATATTTTGGAGAGAATACTGGCCTGGGCCCGACAGGACGGGCGGGCGCCGATGGCGGCTTGAATCACCGGAAGCTCTGTGGTTGTCACAATTTCACGTTACCGGCGGCCTGAGGATCGTCGTCGTCGTTGTCGTAGCAGCCACGGTGGTCGTGGTGGTGGTCGTCGTAGATGTCGGCGGGATCGTGCTCGTCGGCGGGATGGTCGTCGTGGTCGTCGTCGTTGGCGGCGGCGGAGGCGCGGCAACGGTGACGGTCAAGGTGGCGTGAGCGGTCGCTGCACTGGGATCCTGAGCGGTGTAGTTGATCGTGGCCGTACCGCTGAATCCCGGGGCCGGGGTGAAGGTAATGCTCGGACCGTTGAAGCTGACTGAACCGGCCGAGGTGCCGTCGAGAGCGAGAGCAGCGCCGATTCCCTGGATCGAGACGATGTCACCGTCAGGATCACTGTCATTGACGAGAACATTCACGGTGACCGTTGTCCCGGCGGCAGTATTTGCGGTGTCGTTCTTGGCGACGGGTGGTCGATTGGCGGCCACGATATGCACCAGTACCGTGGCAATTCGCGAGGTGAGGCCGCCAGGATCTCGGATGGTATATCGAAAACTGGTGTCACCGCTGAAGCCAGCGGTTGGCGTGAACACCACCGTTTGTGCGCCACTGGTGATCGATGCCATGCCGTTGGCGACGCTCGAGACGGAGCTCACTGTGAGCGGGTCGCCGTCGGGATCTGAATCGTTCGCGAGGACGGCGATGGTCACGCTCTGGTCCGAGATCATCGAGACCGCATCGTCCACGGCCGTCGGCGGATGATTGACGGTGATGATGACCGAGGCAGTGGCAATTCCTCCGCAGGAGTTGGTGACGCTGTAGGCAAAGCGTGCGGTACCGGAGAAATTTGCTGGCGGCGTATAGGTCGCCGAACCCAGCCCGGCCTGCACCACCGTGCCTGGCGATGCCGGCAGTACAGCAAAGACCCCCACCGTCGAGGTGTCATTGGCGTAAAGGTTGATCGTCACCGGGGTATCGAGTTTGGTACTGGCGACGTCGTCGGCCAACAGCGGGGCCGGGGCAACGCAGGCATCCACCACGACGATCACCTGGGCACTACTCGACCCACCCTGCGGGTCGGTGACCGTATAGTTGAACGTGGCCTGCCCAGTCGCATTGGCGGCCGGAGTGAAACGCACGCCGCCGGGAACGATGGTGGCGGTTCCGCTCGGCGACGGTGCGGTGACCGCGGTGACCTTCAGCGTGCCGCCGT
>JAYTVF010000190.1:0-1875 GCA_043744155.1 Acidimicrobiia bacterium
CCATGGCCAAGGCCGCCCACCAGCGCGGCGCGCTCCCCGCCTGGCGTCGCGCCGAGATCCTCGACCTGGCGGCGTCTTGTCTGAAGGCCCGCGTCGAAGAGTTCGCCGCCACGATCGCTCGCGAGTCGGCCAAACCAATGAAAACTGCTCGAGTGGAGGCTCAGCGGGCGGTGGGAACGTTCCAGTTCTCGGCCGTCGAAGCCCGCAGGTTAACGGGCGACATGATCCCGATGGATGCCAATGCCCCTGGAGAGGGAAAGATCGGCTTCACACTGCGACTACCAATTGGCGTCGTCGGTGCCATCGCTCCATTCAATTTCCCTCTGAATCTGGTGGTTCACAAGGTTGGTCCGGCCATTGCCGCCGGGTGCCCAGTCGTTTTGAAACCGGCCAGCCAGACGCCGTTCTCCTCCATCCTACTGGCCGACATGCTGATCAATGACTGTGGCCTGCCTGCCGACCAGTTGCATGTCGTCACTGGTGGTGGAAGCACCGTCGGCAATGCATTGGTGGATCACCCTGACGTTGCGCTCATTACCTTCACCGGTTCACCTGAGGTTGGCTGGGGCATTCGAGCTAGGGCACCTCGCAAGCGCGTCGGGCTCGAACTGGGCAACAATGCCCCGGTCATCATCGAGGCTGATGCTGACTGGCAGACCGCTGCGGCCAAGATCAAGGTGGCGGGGTTCAGTCACGCTGGCCAGAGTTGCATCTCGACCCAGCGGATCTACGTGCATCGCTCGCTGGCCACCGAATTCACTGAGAGTCTGGCCGGGCACGTGTCTACCCTGGTAGTAGGTGACCCCATGAGCGAGGCGACCGACGTGTCTGCCCTGATCTCGGTCGGTGAGCGAGACCGAGTTAAGAGTTGGGTGGATGAGGCGGTGGCGAGCGGCGCCCGAGTCGTGTGCGGCGGATCGATCGATGACGCGGGCGTGTTGTTGCCGACGATCATCGCCGACGTGTCGCCCGACATGAAGGTCTGCGCTGGCGAGGTATTCGGGCCGGTAGTGACCATCCAGTCTTACGACACCTTGGACGAAGCGCTGGGCCTCGCCAACGATTCGGCTTACGGATTGCAGGCGGCCATCTTCACTCAGAATCTGGCTGCGGCTACCAAAGCCTTCCGTACGCTGGACTACGGCGGGGTGCTCGTGAACGAAGTCCCGACATTTCGCACCGATCAGATGCCTTACGGCGGCGTGCGCGACAGCGGCAACACCCGTGAGGGCCCTGCCTACTCGGTGAGGGAAATGACCGAAGACCGACTCGTCATCATCAGCATGTAGCCGCCCAACTTCGCCGCGAGGCGCCGAACGTCCCCGACATCGAAGCCGTCAAGGCCTCGGTCTGCTTCGAAGAGCGTTTCCCTCGCAACGTCGCCATGGGTTCCTCGCAACCAGCCTTGACGAGGTCTGTCACGACCTGAATTTTGCTGGGTTGCGAGGGAACGGACGCTTCGTTGCGAGGGAGACGGCGTTGGGTTAGGCGAGACGCACGTTGTCGACGTAAACGGCGCTGGTGCCGCTGCTGCTGGCCGGAGAGATAAACGACACCCCGAGAGCACGAACCTGTCCAAGATCGGGCACCGTCGAAAGGTCCAGGGTCACGGTCGTGGCGCCCCCCGAGGAAATGGACGTGGCGCCGCCGTCCTTCCACACCCAACCCGACCCGGTCTGCACGAACAACTTCGCCGTCATACCCGAACCCATCGAACCCCAGGCCGCATGGCGCACCACAGCGGTCAACCTCGTCTTCCCGACCAGGCTCTGGTCGGCCACCAACTTCAGAACCGTCTCATGAGCACCCAAGGCCACATCAGCCTTCAGGCTGTAGGAACCCTCATTCGACCACTCGTTCACCGACCACGGGCCC
>JAYTVF010000191.1:0-1869 GCA_043744155.1 Acidimicrobiia bacterium
TCGTGGGCCGAAGCCGTTCGCTGGGAAGCCGATTTGGGCGCTCCCGACGGCCCGAACCACGGCATCGCCCACATCTACTTCGACAGTCAAGAGTCGATGGGCGCCGCCATGGGCGGGCCGAACACCCCCGCAGTCATGGGTGACATCGTGAACTACACCAACGTCGAGCCCGCGATTCACGTGTACACCGTGGCCGCCAGCTCGTAATCGACGCGGTCGGCCCGGTCGGCGCGGTCGGCCCGGCGCAGGCTTGAAGCCCCGTCGGCCCGATGCGGCCCCCGATTCTCGCTGCCGCACCGCTGTCGAGATGGTCGGGTTCGGCTGATAAAAGCCGTCATTGAACGATGTAAGCAATGAACTCACAGCCGATGGAACCACCACCGGCAGCGACCTGAGTGTGTCGGGCCGGACGAGAGGCCGGATCGGGGAACTTCTCGATCCAGGGCGCATTTAGTGACGACCGGTATGCGATGTCCTTCACGAAGAATGTCACCTTGACGATGTCGTCCCAGGTGCCGCCAGCCTCTTCGAGAATGGCGCCCATATGGGTGAACAGATTGGCGATCTTGTCATCGAGGGCTTCGGGAGTCTCGCGGGTGCCGGGGTTGAAAGGCGAGATGACGCTCGTTGCCAGCAGCGGTCCGTTCAGGCTGGCCACCGGAATCGGGTTTTCGTGCGACAGACCGGGAATGTCGATAGACCTGCGTGCCATTGCGTGTTGCCCCCAAGGAGTCGGTGTGGCCGCCTAACCTATCGCCACGGGTCGACCGACACCGTCCGGTGCAGTTGCAGCTTCCATGCCTGGATGGTCGATGACACATCGCTACCGACCACCACGACCTTGATCGACCCGGCAGGGTAGGCAGCGACGATGTCGTCATCGGGTCGCGTCAGGTAATCGGTCGGCCAGGCCGGACTCGTCGAGGGCCCGCGACCTTCGATCTGACCGCGCATCATGGGCCAGAATCCGCTGGCCCGAAGGTCACAAAGACGGATGGTGGTCCGCTGATCGAGGTCATCGATAATGCTTTGCTTGGTGACCCCGGCTTCGGCCATCAGATGGGCCCGCTTCTGCGAAAGCAGCACGAACGCACCCGACTGGGGGATCTCGAAACTCATCAGCGTGGCGGCCACATCAGCCAAGTCGCCGTAGTAGAAGTTGCCATTGTGGGCCCAACCGCCCAGCAGAATAGAGACGGTGGATTCTTCTGCCCGGAAGCCGAGGTCGACGTGCAGCGGCGGCCACGGGCTGTGCTCCTCGTTCTCGGCGAACGCCAGTGCATACCCGACGGCGCTCCCCTGGGTGGGGGTCACATTTACGCCCGTCTGGGCACCGCCGAGGGTGCGGAACAGCAGGTTCAGGGTACGCCCGATGGTGGCGTTGGCCTGATTGCCCGGGCCGAGGGCACCGAGCCCGCCGGTCATTCCGATCTCGCGGGCGATTGGTCCGTTCACCAACTGGCCGAACGCGAACGAGTTCACCGACCGGGTCATCGACTCGAATTGCAGGTCGCCGAACACACTGGCCGAGGCCAAGATGACCGGCAGATAGGCGGGCTTCGCTCCGGCCATGACGGCGTTGATCGCCACCATCTCGACCGTCACCCGCCGACCCTCCGGTCGGAAGGACTCGGTCACAACGTCGCTCGCAGCACGAGAGGTTCCGGCCAACATAGCGGCCACATTGGCCTCGGTGGGCGGCACGATCGGGAGCCCATCAGTCCAGCCCTGGGCATGAAAGAAGTCGAGCACCTCTGCCAACGATCCCCGCACCGCTACCCGCGGTCGGGGGGCTGGCTGACGGACATCGCATCTGGTCTCGTCCGGCGTGGCCGCTGCGATGAGATCGTCGACCACCCGGCGGACGGC
>JAYTVF010000192.1:0-1863 GCA_043744155.1 Acidimicrobiia bacterium
ATCGAAGATGCAGATCACGCCGGAGCCGAGCGTCGCTCCGGTGGCTCGGGTGCCTTCGAGGGTCAGCGGCATGTCGAGATCGGCCGGCCCGACAAATGATCCGGCGGCGCCGCCGAGGAGAATTGCCTGCAAGGTCCCGCTCCCGGAGACACCACCAGCCAACGCAATGATTTCCCGCAACGTGACGCCGTAGGTGACTTCGTAGACGCCAGGACGGGCGACGTGCCCGGACAGGCAGAACAGTTTTTGCCCGGCCGATCCGTCGGTCCCCAGCGCACCGTACGCCTCTCCGCCCCCAAGAACGATCGGCAGCACATTGATAAGTGTCTCTACGTTGTTGACAACAGTCGGTTTGTCGAAGAGACCCTTTTCCACCGGGAACGGCGGCTTGTTGCGAGGCTCACCGCGGTAGCCCTCGATCGAGTTGAAGATCGCCGTTTCCTCACCGCATATGTATGCCCCCGCCCCACGTGTGATCTCGATATCGAAGTCGAATCCAGAGCCGAAAATGTTGGGCCCGAGATACCCCCGTGCACGCGCCTCGGCGAGTGCCGCCATCAGCGTGCTCATGGCCCGCGGGTACTCGCCACGAAGGTAGATCCAGCCGTGTTCGCAGCCGGTGGCGTAGGCGGCGATGGTCATCGCTTCAATCAGTGAAAAAGGATCGCCTTCCATGACCACTCGGTCTTTAAACGTGCCCGGCTCGCTCTCGTCGGCGTTGCATACGAGGTGGTGTGGACGCGCCGGTTGGCGGGCCACGGCGTCCCACTTGCGGCCGGTAGGAAACGCGGCGCCTCCACGACCGAGCAGGCGAGCGTCGGTAATTTCCCGGATGATCTCGACCGGCCCGACGTCTAAGGCGCGTCTCAGCGCGGCATAGCCGTCATGGGCGCGATAGCTATCGAGGCTCAGGGGGTCGACGACCCCAACCCGGCGCAGGAGCACCCGCTCGGACACCGGCTGAGGCACCGCCGCAGCCACGGGCGACTCGGGGTCGGGCCACGCGCCGTCGAGAATCGACTGCACGGTGGCGGCGTCGGCATGTTCGATGAGGGCGTGGCGCGCCACGGCCCCCGACTCAATGATTAGGCCGACGGGAGCGCGCTCACACGCGCCGAGGCAGGGCGAGGCATGAGCGCCCGCAGGAAGGGAATCGTCGGTCGACCCGGCGGCCCGGCAGGCGGCGTCCACACAAACGTGCACCTGACGTGGTTCGCTGCGATGCAGTGCGAACAGAGCATAGAAACTGGCGACGGCGAAGACTTCCGCTGGAGCAACGTCAGTACGCATACTTATTTCGTTCACGGCGCCGGGGGAAATCCAGCCAACTCGATCGTTGACCGCATGCAACACCGCAAGCAACTCGTGGCGACGATCGCGCAGCTGCTGGCCGCCCTGCCCGACATGATGATCAGAGGCGGTGCGGATGCCGGTTCGCCAGCCATCAAGGGCTGGCCCAAGTACCGACTCAATCGCCCGGATCTCGATTGCGGTTGCTTCGTCGGCGGTGGTCTTGAGGTCCATGAATCCTTACGCCGAGTCGGCGTTAGTTGCCGGCGACCAATACGCGGTCGCCGATCTTGTCGATGCGCACCGCGCTGGCTTTGAACTCGGCGGTGCCCGATTTGGGGTCGATGGCTTCGATCGTGAGCACGTTGACGTCAACCTGCTCGGGGAAATGAAACGTCATGAACACCAAGCCGGGACGTAACGAGGTGTCGACTCGTACGGGCGCTTCCACGCCACCCCGACGCGACGAGACCCGGACGATTTCGCCGCCAGCGATCCCGAGGGTGTGAGCATCTTCGGGTGACACATCGATGGTTTCGCCGAAACGCAGGGGTGACGCATACCCACCCGATT
>JAYTVF010000193.1:0-5963 GCA_043744155.1 Acidimicrobiia bacterium
GGTACCATCAACCACGGTCATCTACATCGAACCCGACATCAGCCGGACCCGATGAGCAGCTGCGTCGTCGTGCTCGGCGGGGATAAGCCCGACCCTCGAATTCGCCGACACCTACCACTTCGGGCCACCGTGATCGCCGCCGACAGCGGGGTCGACCATGCCCTCTATCTCGGGTTGACCATCGATCTGGCGGTCGGCGATTTCGATTCTGTGTCGTTGGCCGGCCTTGCGCACCTCCAACAAGAGCAGATACCGACCAAGCGATACCCTGCGGATAAAGATGCGTCCGACGGCGAGTTGGCGTTGCGAGCCGCCCTCGATGCCGGGGCAACCCACATCACCGTGGTGACCGGCGGGGCCGGTGACCGGCTCGACCATCTGCTCATCACCGCCCTGATGCTCGCCAGCCCCCAGCTCGCCGGGGCTGTCGTCACCGCGTGGGTCGGCTTGGCGCACATCGCTGTCGTCCGAGCCGCCATGCCATGGTGTTGGCCAGCGACCGTTGGCGAGATCGTCACCTTGCTGGCGGTCGATGGCGTCGCCGCCGGCGTACACACCGAAGGGCTCCAATGGCCCCTAGCCGACGATACTCTCGGCCCTGGTAGCCGCGGCCTGTCCAACGTCGCGACCGGTGAGACATGCTCGGTGTCAGTTCGGAGCGGGTGTGTATTCGTCGTCCGCCCCCAAGCCATCACCTGACCTCCCGCACTACCTTCGGGCGGCTTGCTGTTTCTTGAAGCAAATCTGACCTTTTTGGACTGCCGTAGGCTGCGGGTGAGTCGATACCCTGGCGGGCGCACGTCCGCTGCGTCATTTCCGGGAGAACAACCATGAAATCCAGAAGACGAGCCGGCATCGGCATCGTGGCGTTGATGGCGAGCGGGTTGGCCCTGCTGGCGCCACCGGCTCAGGCCGTTCGCGCCACCCCAGAGCCCTCGAAACGGGCCGTCATCCCGCCCGATGAGGTCACTCTCGAGCAGCAGGTGCAGCGTGGTGAGCTCGCGGCCACGCAACCAGGTGCACTGCAGGCGGCCATGCCCTTCGTCGCCGTGGCTCCTCGTCGTTTGATGGATACCCGTGACGGCACGGGCGCGGCCAAGGCCCGACTGACGCCGAACACCACCTATGCGCTTGCCGTGGTAGGGCACGGCACCGGCAACGCCGAAGTGGCTTCGGCAGTAGCACTCAACGTGACGGCCACCGGTTCGTCCGACGCCGGTTTCGTCACCGTGTGGCCCTGCGATTCACCGTTGCCCAACACCTCGAACCTGAACTTCGCGGCCAAACAGACCATCCCCAATGCCGTGGTCACTCGTATCAGCTCCGATGGTTTGGTCTGCTTCCAGTCGTCGGTGGCCGTCAATCTCATCGTGGACAGCGACGGCTGGTTTCCCGTTGGCTCCTTCGTGCAACCCAAGACGCCCGACCGCCTCATCGACACCCGCAGCGGCGCTCCCGTCGCCCCCAACACGCCGCTCGAGGTGCAGGTGACCGGCCGGTTCGATGTTCCTGGCGATGCCAGCGCATCGATGTTGAACGTCACCGTCACCGGTCCGAGCGCCGGCGGCTTCGTCACGGTCTATCCGTGTGGGCAGGCGGTTCCCGAAGCCTCAAATGTGAACTTTGAGGCTGGCCAAACGATTCCCAACCTCGTGCTCGCCGCCGCCGGCGCTGGTGGCAAGACATGCGTGATCTCGTCGGTCGCGACGCACATCATTGTCGACATCATGGCCATATTCCCCGCCGCGGCCGACGTCAAGGCTCAACTGCCGGCTCGTATCGTCGACACCCGCAAGGCTCGTCCGAACGGCGCCCCTGCGGGCACAATCCATGCGGGCGAGATCCTGACCGTCCCCCTAAAGGAAACTGCGGCCGGAGCGACGCTCGGTTCTGCGGGCGCCTTCCTGAACATCACCGCCGCTGGCCCGCAGAAGGCCGGATTCATGACCGTCTGGCGATGCAGTGATGCCAGACCGACCACCTCGAACATCAACTTCTCTGCGGGCGTCAACACCGCGAATCTGGTTATCACCGCCAGCGACACAAGCGGCAACGTCTGCGTGTTTAGTGACACCGAGGCGTACCTGATCATTGATGTCAACGGGTTGTTCCCGACGCAGGTCACCCATCTCGTGCCCTGGTCGACTCCGACGGGTATCGCCCTGCCAACGCCCACCGCAATTTCGGCCACATCACAACCGCCCGCCAGTCAGGCCAAGCTGTGGCCAGGTGGTCTCGGTACCTTGCCTCGCGGTCCATGGGGATATCTGACCACCGGACAGACACCCAAGTTCGTGGGCGAACTCGTCATTACCGCCTTCGACGGCCAAATGTACCGGTGCAGCGGCACCGTGGTAGATCGAGACATCATCCTGACCGCCGGCCACTGCATACTCGACGACCCGACAGCGCCCTTCGACCCCAACAATCCGTCCAACCCGGCCGGGCTTCCGCAGCGAGCCCAGCACGTGACATTCACTGCTGGTCTGCACGGATCAACGGGGTTCGGTACCTGGGACACCGCCAGTTCCACCGACATTCATCCGAGCGAGGGGTACTACTACGACCTGCGCGGCGACACTCCCGAGGCCAAAGACCTCGACGACACGGCCAACGACTGGGCTCTGGTGAAGCTCGCGCCGAACGCTCAGGGCCACATCGGTGATGTCACTGGCGTGGTTCAGGTGCGCCCCAATCTGGGTCGGGCCCCGCTCGACAAGGTAACGCTGCACTACCCTGCCGCTGGTTTCTTCAACGCCCACTGCACCGGCGCCTCGTGTATGCCGATGTATTGCCTGAGCCCCAATCCGCCCATCTTCCAGACCGAAGCATTCCCCACCACGGGCCGCTACGTCGTCAGTAACGGTTGCCCGCTGATGAACGGATCGAGTGGCGCTGGGGTGTTCAGCTTCTTCGACGGGCAATGGTGGGTGGTGTCGGTGGTCTCCCGAGGCGGCGATCGCACTATCGACGGTGAGCAGACCAAACCCCAAGCGACCGACGGTGCCTACACCGTCAACACTATTGGCGCCGAACTGAACAACGATGCCTACCCCGCCCTGCTACAGACTGTTCGCGCCAGCTAACAGGGCCAAACTCGGGCTTGCGTCGAGTTCGATCCACTACCGTAGTCGGCCATGACTGCTCCCGAACGCACTGCTTCTGGCACCGGACTCGCCACACGATCGCTTGCTTCGGGCAAAACCCTGGCGGTGCATTACGCGATGGTGACATTGGGATCCGTCGCCGCGGCAGTACCCGCGGAGCTTGAGGCACTTGCAAGCGTCGACGCAGGCCGCAATGTGGAGCGCGTGGTGGTGACTCGCACTATCGATCTCGACGCGGCCCCCCAAGATGTCGAGGATGTCTACCTACGCTTGCACCTGCTATCGCACCGGTTGGTGAAGCCCCACGGCCAAAATCTCGACGGTGTCTTTGGCCTGCTCAACATCGCGGTGTGGACGAACTATGGCCCGTGTGACCCCGACAACTTCGAGTTGACTCGCCTGCGACTCGCCGCGACCGGCATGCCCGTGCAGGTGTTCGGCGTTGACAAATTCCCTCGGATGACCGACTTCGTGATCCCAAGTGGCGTGCGCATTGCCCACGCCGACCGGGTGAGACTGGGCGCACACCTGGCCGAAGGCACGGTGGTGATGCACGAAGGTTTCGTCAATTTCAACGCCGGAACGCTTGGTGCCGCCATGGTTGAGGGCCGGGTCTCGGCTGGGGTCGTGGTGGGTGCGAATTCTGACATCGGGGGCGGTGCGTCGATCATGGGCACGCTCTCGGGTGGCGGGAAGCAGATCATTGCCATCGGGGAACGATGCCTACTGGGAGCCAACGCCGGCATCGGCATCAGCCTCGGTGATGACTGCATCGTCGAAGCCGGGTTGTATGTGACGGCCGGCACGCGCGTGACATTGCCCGACGGTGAGGTCGTAAAGGCACGTGACCTGTCAGGCCAATCCAACCTTCTGTTCATCCGGGACAGCGAGACGGGCGTAGTTTGCGTCAAAGCTCGATCCGGAAGCTGGGGAGGATTGAACAAGCTTCTCCATACCGCAACATAACTCTCAGAATCGAGCTGTACATTGGACGAAATGTCTCGATACCGGGTCGGCCTACAACTTCATCCACAGGCCACCACCGTCCATGCGCTCCAAGCCGCATGGCAAGCCGCCGACAGCATGCACGTCGACACATTGTGGGTTTGGGACCATTTTTATCCGCTGTACGGCGATCCCGACGAGACCCACTTCGAGGCGTGGTCGCTGCTGGCCGCGATGGCTGTGACTACCCGACGCGCCCACTTCGGGGCCATGGTGTCGTGCCTGTCGTACCGCAACCCAGATCTCATCGCAGATATGGCGCGTACCATCGATCATCTTTCCGGTGGCCGTTTCATTCTGGGTCTCGGGGCCGGCTGGTTTGAACGTGACTACGACGAGTACGGCTACACATTTGGCACCGCCGGCCAACGTTTGGCCGCCCTCGATGAAGCCCTGCCGCGCATCAAGTCGCGCCTCGCCAAACTGAACCCGCCGCCCGCAGGTTCGATGCCATTACTCATTGGCGGGGGCGGCGAGAACAAGACGCTGCCGATGGTGGCAAAGTATGCACAAATGTGGAATTCGACCAGCTCAGACTTGGCCGAGATCGCGCATAAGAACCGGGTTATCGACCGTGCTTGCGCCGCCATTGGCAGAAACCCGGCCGAGATCGAACGCAGTGCCCTGGTCGGGCCCGATGTCAATCCCGACGCCTATCTGGCCGCCGGCATCACTCACCTGATCCTGACGTCGGGTCATCCGTTCGACCTGGCACCGTTGCAGCGACTGCTCGACCTGGCCCAGGACTAGCGCGACAGCTTCGCCTGGTCAGGTGGTCGGCGCGTCCTCCAAAGGCGCACCGACGTCTCCGTCTGGCGATGTTGCCTCCGTCTGCGACTCAACGGTCTCACTCGGGACCGGTACGGCGGGAGCCCACGAGGGACGACTGCCTGACTCGAGTTCGACTTCGGCCGCGAACGCCGAGCGGTAGTCACCTTCGACTCGGGCGAGGGCCTCGGGCGTAAATCTCGTACGTCGCAGGTCTCGAAGTCGTCCAGCCGCCGCCGATCGAGCTTCTTTCGCTGCGGCCAGAGCGCGGGCGGCTTCGGCTCGCGCCCGCTCCTCCTCAACCCGTGCCTGGTCGGCTTCTTGCGCCGCCCGCTGGTCGGCATCCTTCTTTCGGAGCAACGCTGCAAACCGTCTCACATCATCGTTATCGGACACGGTCACCTATTCTGGTCGGACGTAAGGCCTACCGGTTCTGTTCGCCTCTTTTTTTGGCGCCGAACCAGACATATCACTTATTGCGGCCGCACAACTCATCTTAGTGACCACGCGATAGCATCCAGAAATGGAAGTAGTCATCGTGGGAGCGGGAGGTCTCGGGCGCGAAGTCTTGCAGTGGTCGCGCGCCACTCATGAAGCGGCCGCAGGCGGTGACCTGAGGGTTATTGGATTCGTGGACGACAATCCCGAGAGAATCGGGACGCTGGTGCACGGGCTTCCCATTTTAGGAGATATCGCCTGGCTCGCCAGTCGCCCCCGCGAAAGCCGCCCTCTCGGGGTGCTGGTTGGTGTCGGAAACACTGCGGCCAAACGATCGATCGTTGAACGTCTGATCGTCGCCAACGTGGTGTGGCCGACCCTCATTCACCAGACCGCCATCATTGGTGAGGCGGTGCAGATCGGCGCGGGATCCATCATCTGCCCCGGGGTGACGATCAGCACCGACATCGTGCTCGGTTCGTTTTGTACCGTCGATCGACATGCGACCATCGGCCACGACGTGGTCATCGGCGACTATGTGACCCTGGCGCCGTGCGTGTGCCTGTCGGGCAACGTCACGATCGAGACGGGCGCTCAGATCTACACCAGCGCCACGGTGATCCCCGGCATGACGGTCGGCGAGTG
>JAYTVF010000194.1:0-22654 GCA_043744155.1 Acidimicrobiia bacterium
CTGCCCAGGAGATGGCCGATTTCCTCAACGAGGCCAGGGTCGAAGGTGGCGGCGAGAGAGGTGCCGCATGGGGTATTCACCGATGCCGGACCATTGAAATCGGTGCCACGAGCACCGACTGGACCATCGGTGACGCGCATTGATGGTATGCCAACGCGCTCGATCGAAGCGGTCTCCCAAATATTGCAGCCAGCCAACAGCGAGACCTGCTCGGTCAACGTCAGTGAGTCCACGAGCACGTCTACATCGACGAGGTGGTCGGTCTCTTGCACGAAAATCCTCCGGGGGATTGGTTTTTCGACAAACGGCTACCAGCACGATGACCGAAAGCGAAGAAATAGTGCCCGGCGCCGTGGCGCCGGAGAAGGCTCGGTCAGCCCTTGACGGCGCCGGCGAGCAGGCCCTTGACGAAGTACTTCTGCAATGAGAAGAACACGATCAACGGCACAATCATGGAGATGATGGCGGCCGCCGTCAGCAGATGCCACGACTGGCCTCGGGTACCGGACACCTCTACCAACTTAGCGATGATCGGCAAGTTTTTGCTGCCACCGAATACCCGGCCGATGAGTAAGTCGTTGAAGATGTACACGAACTGATAGATCGTGACTGACGCCAGGGCTGGAACCGACAGCGGGAGTACCACCCTGCGGAACATGGTGAGGTGCCCAGCACCATCAACCCGACCGGCCTCCATTACTTCTTTGGGCAACCCCGACATGAAGTTGCGGAGGAGGAAGACACAGAACGGCATGCCAAAACACGTGTGCGCAATCCAGATCGTCACGACCGAGTTGGTGAGGTGCAGGTTCGGAAACAGGGTGAACACGTGCCCGAAGAGGGTCTGGTGGGCGCCCTTGTTAGTGGTGCGCAGCAAAGGGATGATGGCTACCTGCAGCGGGATGATGAGGCAGGTAACGACGGCGACGTACATCCAGTCGCGCCCCTTGAAATGCATCCACGAAAAGGCGTAGGCGGCCAGCGCGGCGATGCCGACTGAGATGACGACCGACGGGATGGTGATGCGCAGCGAGTTCAGCATGAAGTGGGCCAGGTTGTCACCGCCGTGGGCGCCGGTGCTGCCCCAGACGCTCTTGTAGTTGTCCAGTGTGAACTTCGGGTGGCTGAACACCCGCCACCACCCTGTCGTCTTGACCGGGGTCTCTGGTCGGATGGACGAGATCGCCAGACCGAGGTTTGGTATGGTCCAGAGAGCGGCGATGATGTACACGATGATCTTGCCAGTGCGGCCCGAAAGCGCAGCGGCGGCGGAGCGGCCGACCGGCTCGGACATTGCCTTGGCCTTCTTGCCCTTGGGATCGAGTGCGGGCAGAACGTGTGATTCGATGTCGACGGTGCTCATGCTGCCATCAACTCCTCTGCCCGGCGCTGGGCCCGGCGGTTCACGACGACGAAGGGGATAACCAGGACGAACATCAACACGGCTAAGGCCGACGCAAAGCCCTCACGTTCCTGCAGGAAGTACATCACGTACCACTGGTTGGCAATGGTTGATGTACCGGCGTTGCCGCCAATGGTGGCAGCCACGATGTCATAGGCTTTGAAAGCGGCGATCACGGTAAGGGTTGTGACGGTGATGATGGTGGATCGGATGTAGGGGAGCGTCACCTTGTAGAACGCCTGCCGGTTGGTGGCGCCGTCAATCTTGGCCGCCTCGATGAGCGACTCGGGCACTCCTTTGATAGCAGCCGACAAAATGACGGTGGCTACACCGGCTCCGGCCCATATGAAGATAATGATCAGCAGCAGGGTGTTGAAACCGGGTGCGACCTTGGGCGGGGTGAATGCCCCGAACCCTCGCTCGGTGAGCCACAGTCGCTGACCGTCGCCGCCCATGCTGGTCGGCAGGTGGGCGGTGCGTGTGAGCGCACTCAACAGCCCAACCTTCATGGGCGGGCTGGCGTAGACGAACTTCCAGATGATACCGGCGCCGGCCAGCGACACGCAGGTCGGCACGAACATCAGTGACTTCACCACTCGTTCGCCTCGAATGCCATCCGCGAACCGAGCGACGGTAATGGCTACGACCACCACAGCCAGGCTGCCGAGGATCACCCATGTAAAGGTGTTGATGACTACCAACTGGTTACCCTTGTCGGTGAAGATCTCCTCGAAGTTCTTCAAGCCAATGAACTTGGTCTTCTTCAAGCCATCGTCACGTAGCGATGCGTACACGGTCTTGACGGCCGGTACGAACAGACCGGCGAAAATGGCAAACAGGCCGGGGAGCAAGAACAGTGTGGCCTGAGCTCGTTCTCGCCACTTGCCAGGCAATTTCAGGGTGAGGGCGTAGAGCGCCAGCAACACCAATCCGAGTACGCCGAGACCGATCACGATGGTCTTCAGCGTGAGAAATATGTCTTTCACAACGCCCCCTCTTCCCCGTGGAACAACTCTACAAGACAGCGGTTGCCTGCCAGAACGCGTCTGGCAGGCAACCGTTTAGTGCTGGTACTGCACAAGCATTACTAGGAAGTCCTAGTCCGCTTCCTGCTTAGGTCCAGGACTTCTCAATGTTGTTGAGCATGTCGTCGGTGGAGCCACCGAGGATCCACGCAGTGGCTTCCTTCCAGAACGAGCCCGAGCCAACCTTGGCCGGCATCATGTCAGCGCCGTCGAAGCGGAACACGTCGGAGCCCTTGAGGAGGTCAGCCCAGCCCTTTTGGTTCGCGTCCTTGATGAGGGTGGTGTCGAAGTCCTTGCGGGTCGACAGTCCGGTCTCACCAGCGACGACGATGTCGGACTGGTACTGCGAGCCGTTGGTGTAGGCGAGCACAGCGAAGGTCTCCGGCTTGTCGGTACCGGCTGAAACGAGATCGCCACCGCCGAGCATGAGCTTCTTGCCGCCGGCCGGCGACGGGAAGTAGGCGAAGTTGACGTCGCCATCGGGACCGATCTTGGTTCCCTTGGCCCAAATGCCGCCGTAGAACGAGGCCTGCTTGTGCATGTAGCACTTGCCCTCGAGGATCGGGAAGCCGCCTTCTTGGAACTTGGTCGTGGCAATGCCCTTGACGGCGTTCGCGGAACCGATGTATTTGTCGTTCTTCACATACGAGGCGACGGCATCAGCAACAGCCTTGACTTTGGGGTCGTTGAAGGGGATCTTGTGCTGGACCCACTGGTCATAAACCTCGGGGCCGTTGATGCGCAGCATGAAGTCCTCGAACCAGTCGGTGATGACCCAACCGGTGGCGACACCGGACTCGATGCCGAGGCACCACGGGGTGCCGCCGTCAGCGACAATCTTGTCGGACAGGGTCTTGACCTCTTCGAAGGTCTTGGGAAGTTCGTAACCCTTGGCCTTGAACATCTTGGGGCTGTACCAGATCAACGACTTCACGTTGGCACGACCGGGCACGCCGTACACCTTGCCGCCGACGGTCGCGAGCTGCGGCCAGCCGTCGAGGTTCTCTGTGGTCACGGCCTTGGCCAGGGAGTCGGGGAATGCCTTCATGGTACCCTTGACGATCTGGTCGTTCAGGCCACCGGGCTGGGGCCAGTCGATGACGTCGGGCGGGTTACCACCGGCGAGCTTGACCTTGATCTCGGTCTCGAACTGGTCGGAACCATCGTATACAACCTTGACGCCAGTGCACTTCTCTAGCGGGGCGTAGCCGTCACGAAGACGGGTAGCGGCTTTGTCGGTCTCGCTGTCGCGCACCGGGCTGGCGATGTGGACTTCCTTGCCCTTGAACTGGTTGTCGCACTTGATCTCGGTGCCGAGCAGGCTGCCCTTGGGCTGCACTACTGCAACCGGAGCGGCCGTGGTGGCCACAGCGGCAGCGGTCGTAGCGGCCGGCTTCGCGGTCGTGGCGGCCGGAGCTGCGGTCGTGGCTGCGGCTGCAGCCGTGGTGGCTGGTGCTGCGACGGTTGTCGCTGGTGCTGCTGTCTTGCTGCTTCCGCAACCGGCGGCCAACAGGCCCGCGGCAACGGTCGTCATCAATAGCAGTTTGCGTTGCTTCATTGCGTGACTCCCCCTCATGAAAGTCGGCCCGCCGGGAACTTCCCGAGTGGCCAGGTTGTAGGTCGCTGCCGGGAACGGCAACAGCTGTGGAATTTCCTGGAATCTCTTGGAAGACTCCAGCGGTCAAGCTAGCATGACGTTCGTCACTTAGGGAATAGCAAGCTAAGATTCCTGTAAGTAGTTCTCAAGTAGCGGCAAACAACCAGGGGGAGCAGTTTATGGCGAGCATCGCACTCGACTCGATGGACAAGGTCTACGACAATGGGTTCCACGCCGTGCACAAACTGTCGCTCGACATCAAAGACGGCGAGTTCCTCGTCTTGGTCGGTCCCTCGGGTTGCGGCAAGTCGACGGCGTTGCGAATGATCGCCGGTCTCGAGAGCATCACGTCGGGCAAATTGCTCATCGGCGACACCGACGTCACCGACCTCGAGCCGAAAGACCGTGATATCGCCATGGTGTTCCAGTCGTACGCCTTGTACCCACATCTCACCGTACGTGAGAATATCGCGTTCCCGCTGAAGATCCGCAAGATGGACAAGGCTGAGATTGCCACCCGCGTGAACGAGGCTTCCAAGATCCTCGAGCTCGATGAAAATCTCGACCGGCGGCCCGGTCAGCTGTCTGGTGGTCAGCGGCAGCGAGTAGCCATGGGTCGCGCCATCGTTCGCCAGCCGAAGGCCTTCTTGATGGACGAGCCGCTTTCCAACCTCGACGCCAAACTCCGCGTGCAGATGCGTTCGGAGATCTCCCGGCTGCAGCGAACCCTAAAGACCACGACGGTCTACGTCACCCACGATCAGGTCGAAGCCATGACGATGGGTGATCGGGTTGCGGTGCTTTCCGCCGGTGTTCTGCAGCAGGTCGATTCGCCGCAGAACCTGTACGACCACCCGGACAACGTGTTCGTGGCGTCGTTCATCGGGTCGCCCCAGATGAACCTATTCAGCGGCTCGTTCCGTGTGGTCGGCGATGGCGGCGCGCTGAAGGTCGGCTCGCAAGAGCTGCGTGTGTCGGCCGCGACCGTGGCCGCACGTCCAGGCATCCGCAGGTACGATGGCAAAGACGTTACCGTCGGCATACGTCCAGAGGACATCGAAGATGCCTCGATGGTCGGAAGCTCCAGCGACTTGGTCAAAGGTATCGTCGAGAACCGCGAAGGTCTCGGCTCAGAAGTCATCCTTTATAGCCGCATCGACGCCAAGCAGGCCGCCGGCGCCAACAGCGACACCGGCGGAATGTTCGTCGCCCG
This sequence comes from Acidimicrobiia bacterium, assembly GCA_043744155.1. Taxonomy (GTDB): domain Bacteria; phylum Actinomycetota; class Acidimicrobiia; order Acidimicrobiales; family Ilumatobacteraceae; genus JANMCE01. The sequence continues at coordinate 5,238 of JAYTVF010000194.1, forward strand.
TGTCGAGCCGCACTCGCGCTTGCAGGTGGGCGATGAAGGAAGCTTCGCGGTCAATGTCGACAAGACCCATTTCTTCGATGCCGACTCCGGACTAGCAATCCGCGACTGATCGTCCCTCCAGAGGGCTCCGACCGCCGCCGCGGTCGGAGCCCTTCGTCGTTTTCCCGCCACCGCCACCACCGCCACCGCCACCACCGCCACCACCACCGTCGCCACCGCCACCACCACCACCGTCGCACGCCCGAGCAGTCCCGTCCCGACCGTCGTCGTTTTCCCACCGCCAGGGTCACGGCCACCGTCGCACGCCCGAGCAGTCCCGCCCTGGGCCGACGGTCGGGCGGCGCGCTCTGGGCCGAGGCACACAACCTGCAGGGGCAGTGCACACAACCTGCCCCTCGGCAGCCGGTAATGGGTCGTTTGTCCAAGTTCTGGCGGGTGGTTGTGTGCGTTGGCCGGCGGGGTTGTGTGCGTTGGTCGGCAGGTTCTTGCGCCTTCACGAACAGGGTTGACGCCGTGACGGGTCTTGGACGAAACTGGTGTTCTTCCCCCTGTGAACTTCTTCGATTCATTGGAGGGGACATGAGGCATCGTCGTCTTGCCTTAACCGGGCCGAGTGCAGCTGCGCTCTACGGACTCGATGGTTTTCGCGATCGAATATGGCCGCCGTTGTGGTGCGCCCCGATGGAGGCTCGGTCGGGAGACCGCATCATCCGCACCAGGAAATGGCAGGAGCCGAACGAGATCGACGGAGTGAGGGTCTGTCCATTGCCTCTTGTTATCCGGCACCTTCATGCTGTTCCGGCGGATACGGCTGCACCGACGGACGGACTGACCGCCCGTGAGCGAGTTGAGTTGGCGGTCGAACACGCCATTCGGCTCGACGCCAGTATCGACTTGGCTCTGGGCGGTGCTATGCCAGGCGATGTGATCCTTCGACAGATCATGTCGGATCGAGGTGCCGAGCCAGCTACCGGAAGCTACGCGGAGACACGCGCAGCGCAACTGTTCCGATCACTAAACATGACGGTATGGCGCCAGGTACCGGTGGCTCGGCTCGGTCGAATCGAGTTCCGGGCCGACTTCATGTTGCCATTCGATCAGACTCGCCGCCCTGAGGTATTCCGGCCATCTATGGGTCTGCTGGTGGAGATCGACAGTCGCGAATTCCACGAGCGGCAGTTCGATCGGGATCACCACAGAGGCTCCACCTACGACGAGTTGGGCTACCACTGGGTCAGCTTCACGCCAAACCAGATCGAACGTGACCCGGCATTTGTTCATCGGGCGCTTCAGGGCGCGATGTCCCGAACGCGAGACGTGCGACGTTCTGCCTGATGCAGCCACAACATCCCCTCGCAATGCACTCAACCTCCTGCACCTTCGACCGATTTCGCCCGTTTTGCGGCGATCTGAGTCGGGTTGTGTGCATTCCACCCCGAAGTTGTGTGCCTCGCCCAATGATGGCGGGCGAGGGGCGGGTGACGGCCGGTCCGCCGACGGGTGACGGGCGAGGGGCGGGTGACGGCCGGTCCGCCGACGGGTGACGGGCGGGGGACGTGCGGGTGACGGGCGGGGGACGTGCGGGTGACGGCCGGTCCGCCGACGGGTGACGGGCGGTTCGCCAACGGTGCGGCGTTAGGCGTTAGGCGAGCCAGAGGGTGGCGTTGGCGGGGAGGCGACCGGCGTCGGTGTGGCCGTAGATCGAGGAAATTGCGACGGAGCGTCCTTGTGTGACGGATTCATCGAGCAGTACGTCGTCGGTGCCAAGGTTCATCGCCACCAACACCTTGCCTCGTTCGAAGGCGAGAACCGTCGGATGATCGGCGATGATCCACCGCAAGTCTGCTGCGCCAAGCTGATGCACCCGGCGTTGGCTGGTGAGGCTTCGGTAGAGGTTGAGTACCGAAGCGGGGTCGTCCGCTTGAGCATCAGCGCCGTAGGTGCCCCAGTCAGCCGGCTGCGGCATCCACGTCTCGGCCGCGGACGCGGCGGAGGAAAATCCGAACGAACCGGCAGGGTTTGAGGTCCACGGAAGGGGCACGCGACAGCCGTCGCGGCCGATTTCGGCACCATTGGTCATGAAGAAAATCGGGTCCTGACGGGCATCGGCGGGAATGTCGAGTACCTCAGGAAGACCAAGTTCCTCGCCCTGATACAGATAGATGGTGCCCGGTATGCCGAGCAGCAGCGCAACGGCCGCCCGGGCCCGACGCATGCCAAGGGCGAGATCAACCGGGGCGTCGGAGTTCACCAAATTGTTCTGCGTAAACGACGTCAGTTGATCAGCGTCGGCCCGGCCGTAACGCGTGACGCTTCGCTGGGCGTCGTGGTTGTTCATCGTCCAACTGGGGGCAACGCTGGCGGCCGAGAGTGCGTCGAGGTTTGATCGGATGGCGTCAACGAAGTACGTGGCGATCCACGGAGCAAGCATGAGGTCGAAGGCAAAACACTGGTGGAATTCCTTCGGATTGGCGTACCGCAGCAACAGGTCGGGCTCACCCGGGGTGTAGGCCTCGGCCACCAGCAGAAGTATCCGACCGGGGTGCTCGGCTTCGTACTGATCGACCACTTCGCGCCAATGTCGCCAAGCCACATGGCCCTCGGGACGGTGCATGCTGTATGGATTTCGGCCGGCCACGTCGGTGGGCCGGGTGCCGGCGGGCACCGGCGGTGCGTCGGGTAGGCCGGGTGCCTTTCCGGCGGGCACAACGGCGTCGCAACGAAATCCCTCTACCCCGCGGTCGAACCAGAAGCGAAGCATGCGGTCGAAGTGGTCGATGACATCGGCGTTCGACCAGTTGAGGTCGATCTGCTGCTCGGCAAAAGTGTGAAGATACCACTGGCCTGGGTTGCCATCGGGCTCGGTGATACGCGTCCACGCACTGCCACCGAAGACGGCGTGCCAATTGTTTGGCGGCTCGGCGCCGCCCTCGCCCTTGCCATCTCGGAAGTAGAATCGATCCCGCTCGGGCGACCCGGGAGATGCAACCAATGCCGCCTTGAACCACTCATGATCCCAGCTGCAGTGGTTGGGAACCACGTCGAGCAACACCTTGATGTCGTGACGGCGGGCTTCGACGATCAGTTCATCGAACTCGGCCAATGTACCGTAGGCCGGCTCGATATCGAAGTAGTTCGCCACGTCATAGCCATGGTCGAACTGAGGCGACGGGAAGCACGGCGTGAGCCAGATTGCGTCGATGCCAAGGTGCTGCAAGTAGCCCAAGCGGGTACGGATTCCCGCAAGGTCACCGATGCCATCGCCATTCCCGTCGGCCATCGATCGTACGTAGACCTGATAGACGACGGCGCTGTCGGCCCAACGCGCTGCGGGTGCGGACGCGGACATTTAGGCGCTCCTCCGAGATCGGTCGGAGAGATCGGAGGGTTCCGGCGGCGGCCCGGTGGTCGCTCGCACGACCAAGTCGACCGCAAGGCGTTCGTCGAAGGCCTCGGTTTTTCCACCGTTGGCGAGGGCTTCGAGCAGCAGCGAAGCACTGCGCTCACCCGAGCCGATCAACGGCTGGCGGATGGTGGAAAGCCCAACGTGTGACGAGAGGTCGATGTCGTCGTAGCCAATCACCGATACGTCGCCGGGGGACGCGAGCCCGCAGGCATCGATGGCCTCCATCACGCCGAGGGCCTGCATGTCGCTGGCGGCCACGATGGCGGTCGGAGCATGGGGCAGTGCCAGTAGTTGGAGCGCCTGCTGCCTGGCTGCCGTACGGAGGTGGGCGGCATGGCGTACATAGCCGGCGGGCACGGGGAGCCCTGCATCGGACAATGCCGCTCGGTAGCCATCCTCGCGGAAACGGCTCGACACGAAACCAAAGGGATTGTGGATGGGCTCGCCCACGAAGGCGATGTCGACATGTCCCATCGAGATGAGATGGTTCGTGGCGAGCCGACCGCCTTCGAAGTCATCGACGGTCACGCTGGCCAGAGCGGCGTGGCGAGTGTCCATCAAGATCGTAGGGAATGATGCCGACGCCAGGCGTTCGGCCTCCTCCTGCAAAAGGGGCAATGAGATCACGATAAGACCGCTGAGTGTGGTGGAGTGCGGGAGATCGAACATCGACTTGCGCGCCATGTCGGGGGAGTTGATGTCATAGAGCACGGCGTGGAAGCCATGCGGCTGCAACCGACGGACGATGCCCTGTACCCGTGGATACACCGATGGGGCATCGAAGAAGGGAACAACAACGCCGACGTATCCGGTCTTCTCGGCTGCGCGCCGGGCGCTCGACCGCGACGGCTTGTAGTGCAACGCCTCAATACTGGCCAGGACGATCTCACGGGTCTCGGGGCTGACCTGTCGGTGACCAGTGAGAACACGTGACACGGTGCCAACACCGACTCCCGCATGTGCGGCTACGTCGGCGATGGTGGTCATAGCGATTCCCCCTGAGTGCGTCTGGCGCTTGCTCGCCTGTTGGAAATTGTAGCGGTCAATTTCCATTGCTGCGAACCTACCGAAAGGTAGATGTCTTTCCTCAGCGATTACCAGGGGGTCGCTTCCGACCCGATCTCGATCGCCGGAAGATGATCACTGCGAAAGAGTCCGCTGGCGGGCGTCGTACCGCTAATAATGTCGGCCGCAAGAATCACCGCCGCCGCCGTATACGCCGAGCACTCCCTATCTGGGAATGAGATGACATCGGGATAGACGAGCCCAGTGAGGTACTGACCATCGGGTTGGCGATGGGCGTGCGTCCAACCCAGCAGATCGGTGGCCGTCTCGTAAAGGCCAGCACCCGCATGAGCGATGGCGCATTCGGCGGTCTCTGACGCGGTTACCCACGGTTCGTTGTTGACGCAACGAACGCCGCGGCCCTCGATCACGAACTCCTCCCACTTGGCGGCCAGGCGGAGGTGCGCGTCAGTTCCGGTGGTCACATTGGCCAGCACTGGGTAATACCAATCCATCGCCCAGCGGGTTTTGGGCTCGAAGGCGTCCGGTTTCGTGCGGATTACGTAGGCGAGGTTCTCGGCGGCCAACTCCCATTCGGGGCGCTCGTCGCCGACGGCCTCGGCCAGTGCCACCGCGCATCGCAGGGCATGACAGATTGAGGATGACCCGGTGAGCAGCGCATATGACCATGGCCGCCCATTGGTATGACGGGCCCAGATGATCTCGCCGCGCGGTGTTTGCAGCGCAAGCACGAAGTCGATGGCTCGTTGCACGGTTGGCCACATGTGCTCGGCGAATCCTGTGTCACCTGTGATGTTCCAATGGTGAAACGCCCCGGTGGCGACGTAGGCAATGACGTTGGTATCGAGTTTGTGATCCTCGATCGACCCGTCGGCCCGGTAGTAGTTGAACCAACTGCCATCCTCGCGCTGGGTGTCGACCAGCCACTGGTAGGCCAACTCAGCCTCACCAATGAGGCCAGCAGTCGAGAGGGCCATCGCGGTCTCGACATGGTTCCAGGGGTCGCAGTGGCCCTCGGGATACCACGGGATCATCCCGCTCGGCATCTGGAGCTGTTTGATCGCGAGCGCGGTCTCGGCGACTTCGTCTGCCGAAAGAATGCCAGGAATGTCGGGTATCGCCATCAGGATCGTTTCCGGCTATAGACCACGTAGCTCTTGCCGAGAAGGGGAGAGAGATACTTTTCGGCCATTCGGGTCGATCGGGGCCCTTCGATGATGTCTTTCTCCAACAACCGGCGGAATCGGACCACGGCCCGATGGTCGTTGTTCGACGGACCGACGGCGCACTTGAGCCACCAATATGGGCTATGCAAGGCGTGGGCATGGTGTTGGCCGTCAACCTGCAACCCGACCGAACGCAGTTTCGCCTTTAGCTCCGTGGCCGTATAGATCCGCACGTGCCCGCCAACCGACTTGGGTGCGTGGTATTCGTCGGAGAGCATCCAGTTGATTTTCTCGGGATACCAGGTCGGCACGGTCACGGCCAACATGCCGCCCGGCGCAAGGATGCGCTGCATCTCCGCGATAACACCGACGTCGTTCTGGATGTGCTCGAGCACCTCTGAGACGATGATGTGTTGGAAGGTGCCGTCGGCAAAAGGTAGGCAGGTGGCATCAGCGCGGACCGTGCCAACGAAGCGGTCTGCGGCGATCTCTCCAGCCTCGGCCATGGCTGCGAAGGTGTTGCGCACTTGGGTGAGCTCGCCCTCGGCGTAGTCGAGAGCCACAACGCGAGCGCCGTGACGGGCCGCCTCATAGGCATGGCGTCCGAACCCGGCACCGAGGTCAAGCAGCCGATCGCCCGGTTTGATCTGGAGGCGATCGTAACGAACGGTGAGCATCAGCGGCCGTTCACGCGAAGCTTGGCCTGGTTGGCGGGCATGGCCAGCACCTCGCGATATTGGTCGACGGTGAGCTGGGCGCAATAGGTCCAGCTCCAGCGCTCGGCCACCCGCCGCCTGCCTGCCGTACCGATGCGGGATCGCAGCTCTCTATCGGCGAGTCCGCGACGCAAGGCTGCGGCGAGTCCTTCAGCGTCACCGGCCTTGCAGCCAAGTACCGTGTCGTTGTCCGTCCCCGTAACTTCTGGCAGGGCACCGCCATCGGTGGCCACCAAGCAGATGCCCGTGGCCATTGCCTCAACCGCGGGCAGGCTGAAGCCCTCATACAAGCTCGGCACGACCGCCAGCTCGCTTTCGGCATACAGCTCGACGATGCGTTCGTCAGACACGCCTGACACAAACTCGACGCAGTCGGTCAGGCCGAGTTGTTCGATCAGCCTCGCCGACTGTCCGCCCGGCTTGGCCCGGCCAATGACGGTGAGGTGCAGGTCGGCCCGTTCCGTGCGCACCTTGGCTACCGCCTCGAGCAGATATTCAAGGCCTTTTAGTGCGACGTCGGCCGATGCGGTCGTAATGAGGTGTCCCGGCTTTCGGGCGATGTGATCGAGCGGTTTGAACAGGTCGATATCGACGCCGACAGGCACCAGCCGCATGCGGTCGAGGCTGACACCCATATCGCCGTGAATGTCCTTGATGGAGTTCTCGCTCACCACAACGATCCGAGGCATTCGGCTGGCGACTCGTCCCTGCATCTTCACAAAGCTGTACCAGCGGCTGATGGAGTATTTCTTGCGCCGAGTCTTTGACGCCTCGATCTCCAAGGCTCGATCCCGAGTGATGGGGTGGTGCAGGGTGACAATAGTCGGCATCATCTTTTCGACCGCCAGCATGCCGTACCCGAGGCACTGGTTGTCGTGTACGAGATCGAAGTCGCCCTTGCGCTTCTTCAAGATGTCATGGATGCGCACGCTGAACGCCAGCGGCTCGCTGAAGGTACCGGTCATGAACTGGGCGGTCTCGATCAAGTCACCCTTTGACTTGATCTCCCAATATGACGGCATGCGGCCGGGGTAGTGGTCGTTCCAAATGTCAAGGCTCGGCATCTGATGAAGCTCGACGCGTGGATCCAAGATCGGGTAAGGCTGACCGCTGAACACCTCGACGTGATGGCCGAGATCGGCCAGTGCCTTGGTGAGGTGCCGGGTATAAACCCCTTGCCCGCCAACGTGGGGCTTGCCCCGATACGTCAGGTATGCGAGGCGAAGCGGATCGTTCGGGCCTGGGCCGTTCTTTGACACGGTGGGAGATCCTACCGGGCGGTAATCGGAATCTTCTCAGCCCCAGGTATAGGTCATGGTCGCGATCAGCGGGTTCCCCGGTTCCACTACCGAGGGGGCGATATTGAACGCGTCGGGTGGTCCTGTTTGAGGTTCGACACACAATGCGTGGGCTGGCTGGTCGTACACCACCCAATGATCGCAGCTGGATGTGAGCGTCACGCTCGGCCCGCCGGCCCACTGCAGCCTCGGTGGGGAAACGATAGTGGTGAAACAGTCATCCCACGGGCCCGGTGTCGGCGGCAGCAGTTCGCCCGAGGGAATGTAGTCATGGTCGCGGACGTACATGGACTTGGCTGCGAACGAAAGCGACACGGGCCGTCGAAACCAGGGATGCCATCCGACGCATGCCGGCATTGATCGAACGTCGTTGTATACCTCGATTGTGCAGATCAAACGATCCCTGGTCAGGTCGAAGCGTTGGGTGGCATGGCCTCCGAATGGCCAGCTGGAGCCGAGGTCGATCGACAACGAGCCATCGTCGTTCACGTCCCACCGCCGAGTGAAGCACGTGCCATGAATGCTGTGCGGCGCCATGTTGATCGGCAGTTGGTAGTCGCCGCCGCGGAACGTGAACCGCCCCCGACGAACCCTCCCGGCCCACGGGATCATCGGGTACGACCCCCAGCCCATTGGGTCGGGGCTCTGCGTCACCAGCAGTTCATGCCCGCGAAGTTGGATCGATGCCAGCCGGCCACCGTTCACCTCATCAACGGAGATCCTGACCATGGGGGCGGTGCGCTCGATCATCGCCACGAGGGTAGCGGGCGCGACCGGCGTGTCGACTCTTAACCGCAACCGGCGACTCGGCGCTTGGCGACTCGGCGACTCGGCGCTCCGCGCTCGGCGCTCGGACCGGCACTGGGGTTATCTGCTGACGGTCTGCATCCGACTGGCCAGTACCGCGCCGGTCAGCGCAAGGAGCGCTGCCGATGGCCACGCCACCAGGAACGCCGTTGCCGTCCCCCACGCCAGGTGGGTTCCGATGGTCACCAGGGCTCCGGTGGCGGCAGCACCGAAAGCGAACCCGAGGCCATCGAGCAGTGCGAGCGATGACGCCGCGGTCCCCTGCAGACCTTCGGGTGCTAGGTCGAGCACGACGCTGCTCATCGGGGCGAACGCCAGGCCCATCCCAACGCCACCGATCGCGCCGCCAAAGATCCCAATGGCCAACGGCACCGAGCGGATGAGGATGAGTGATTCGATGGTGATACCTGCGGCGAGCAGCAAGAATCCGACGCGAACCAGCCATGGGGCGCCCCTACGTTTTTGCACCCGGGCGGCGATCCATGCCCCTATGGTCCAGAACACGGTCGCCACCGTCACTGCGACAGATGCCACGAGAACACTTCGGCCGCGCACCTCGTTGACGACCAGGGGCACGAAAGCATCGACGGGGATGAACGCCGCGGTCAAGAAGCCGCGCAGGCCGATGGTGGCGGCCATCGGGTGGCGAAACCGCAGGAGGCCGGGCGGGAAGATGCGCGGCGTACAACTGGCGGAGACGACGACACCGGCCACTGCCAAGACGAGCCCGCGGCGTAGGTCTGTGCTGGAAAGAGCGGTGAGCGCCAAGCCGACTCCCGCCGTGAATCGGGCGATATCCAACGTGCTGAACGGCAAGGTATGGGCGTCGCCGGCGATGTTTGTCAGTCGAGGCACCGTGAGTGCAGCCGCCACTGCAACCAGAGGGAGCAGGCCCAGGAACACCCAACGCCACCCGACGGCATTGCTCACGATGCCAGCGATCCCAGGGCCGATCACGCCAGGAATAACCCATGCCGTCGAAGTGACTGCGAACATTCGCACTTGACCCTGCGTGGAATACGCACCGCCGATCGCGGCGTAGATAATGGGTGAACTGGCCCCGGCGCCCAGCCCTTGGCACAGTCGTCCGAGAATCAGTAGCCACATGGTCGGGGTGAACCCTGCGATCACCAAACCGAAAGCGAAGAAGCCGCATACGGCGAGAAACGGGAGCCGCATCCCGTAGCGATCGGCGGCCGGACCACCGACCAACACACCAATGATACTGCCGAGAAAGAAGAGACTGAATGCTGCGCCGTATCCGCTTTGGCCGAGATCCTTGGCGATGTCGGGCATGATGGTCGACACCGCCAGAGACTCGGACGCGAACAGCGTCATCGTTGCGACGAGACCAACGGTGAGACCGCGCTGGCTCGGATGCCAGACGCCCTCCATGGGCACCGCAGGTTGGGACACGGCTGCCATCATGACTGTCTAGCCCATAGCGTGACTCGAGCGTCGTGGAGATGCCACGTTCCAATGGTTCGCACGGGTCGGCCGACTACGCTACGCCCGATGGCGAGTGCACTTTTGTTCGACGTGGGCGATGTGATGATGCTGTCGAACTGGGAGGTACTCGATGAACTCGAGCGGGCCACTGGCCGATTCGTCCCCGGCCGCGGACCCTATGCGTCAGCCGACGATGCTGACTGGCAGGATTTCCTTCGGGGCGACATCGGTGCCTACGCCTACTGGGATCGCAAGGCCAATGCCGCTGGCTACTTCGACGGGATAGCGCTCTTCCGAGCCTTTTGCGATCACATACCCAACCTTTTTGCTGCGGACGCCATGCAACTGATCGAGCAAGCGCGAGCCGCAGGCATTCCGGTCGGCATCCTCTCGAACGACCTGGTGCGTATCGCCGGGCTGGAATGGACAGCGTTGCAGCCTCAGTTGCAGGGCTACGACGTCTTTGTCGATGCCACCGTGCTGGGTGTGCGAAAGCCGTCGCCGGAGGGTTATCTGAAGTGCATTGCGGATTTCGGCCTGCCGGCTGAGGAGATCGTGTTCCTCGACGATACCCCCGAATGTGTCGAGGGAGCCCGTGCAACCGGCATGATAGGTGTTCACGTCGATCCAACGAACCGAGGCATCGCCTTGGATCGCGCCCGCGAGTTGGTGGGGTTGGTTCCTGCGAGCGAAGCGTCGCAATCTGTGCGTGCCGCCGAGAAGGCGTACGCCGAAGGAAGTCTTGACGCGGTCATGGCGCTGCTGCACCCCCACATCGTGATCTGGTGGAACGGCGTGAAGGTCGCCTCGGGGCTGGCAGAAGCTCGGCGATTTCACCGTGAACGGTTGGGCTTTCACACTGCGTTAAACCGTCACGACCTGCGGATCACCAAGACCCTGCGAGCCGTCGAGGCCGATGCGATCTGCGTGGAGGGGGAGTCGAGCTATCGTCGGCTTGACGGCACCCACGTTCGGAGCGTGATGGGGGAGTTCTGGATGATGCGGTTCGGCTTGATCATCGAATGGCGCGTGTACTGCGCTGATACGGAGGAAGCATGAATCGCTTCTGTTCGCTCGCAGGGTGCGCACTGCCGCTGCAGATGGCGGCCATGACGCGCGTGGCCCTGTGTGCGCGACGGTCGGCCGATCGGCCGGTCGGCTATTTCGCCCCACCTCGGCGGCTGAAATCATCGCCGAACTGTTGGAGGCATGATGGGAAACGTGGTCATCACCGGAGGCAAGAGCGGCCTCGGGCTCGAACTGGCCAAGGCCTTTGAGGCAGCAGGCAACCGCGTCATTGTCGGCTGTCGCCATGCCCAGGCAGCGCCCGTTGGTGAGGCATACGAACTGCTGCTCACCCGGGAGTTGGCCGCCAACCTGCGTCAGGCGGGCGATGCCAAGGTCGTGAACATTTCGTCGCAGGTCGGGTCGATGATGATCGGCCAGAGGATCGGGCGTGACGTCTGCTACGCAGCGTCGACGGCGGCACTCAACATGGTGTCGATCAAACTTGGCCAGGCACTCAAGCCCGATGGCGTTACCGTCGTGGCTATGCATACCGGGCCATCACCGGGCCATCACCGGGCCATCGCCGGCACGCGATGCGCCCAGGGGGCAGCTGCCTCGAGCTGAGAACTGACACGGATCAAGATGTCTTCTCGTCCGTACCCGGCGATGAACTGCACACCACGAGGAAGCCCATCCGCTGGCCATCCGAGGGGCAGGCTGATGGCCGGTTGGCCGGTGCAGTTGAAGGGGCGGGTGAAGGCCGATCCGCGTCCGCTGGTGTAGTCGCGCTTGTATTCGCCGAGCGGGGGTGCGGGTACAGCGGTCGTCGGAGTCACCAAAAGGTCGAAGTCGTTCCACCACGCCAGCGCCTGGCCCGACAGCGCATGCATATGTTCGAGAGCGGTGAGTATGTCGGTGGCTGACAGCGCCCGGCCGGCGCAGAGCATCGTCCATGTGCCCGGCTCTACATCGGCTTGGCCCATGGGGCGACCGAGTCGGTGCGTCCATGCCGCGGCCTCATTGGCAGCCGAGGCCGCCATCGCGATCGTGGCCGCGCCCCAGAGCCCGGGGTCAGAAAGTGCAGGGGGAGCGGCGATCGCCACGTGATGACCAAGAGCTTCGAGGAGGTGGGCGGCATCGACGGCAGCCGCGGCGCACCCGACCTCGACTTCGGCACCGTTGAACGCTTCAGTCCACAGACCGACGCGTAAACGGCCGGGGTCAACGCCGACGTCTTGCAACAACGGCCGGGCCAGCGCTGGTGCAGGCCACCATGCTGAGGTGGCCGTGATGGCATCGAGCGCGGCGGCGGTGTCGCGCACACTTACCGACAACACACCCTCGATGTTCATGCCGACCGGAGGGTCGAACGCGCTGAGAATGACCCGGCCGCGCGTCGGCTTCAACCCGACGACGCCGCATTGAGCGGCCGGGATACGAATCGACCCGGAGATATCAGTTGCATGTGCAACCGGTATGAGCCGGGCGGCCACGGCTGCGGCTGAACCACCAGAAGATCCGCCGGGCGATCGCCCGAGGTCCCAGGGGTTATGCGTCGGGCCGTACAGGTCTGGTTCGGTGGTGCCCATCAGAGCCATCTCGGGCACGTTGGTACGCCCGAGTGGGATGAAGCCTGCAGCGCGCAACGCCGCAGTGAGCGGAGCGGTGGTGCGCGGCCGGTAGTCGATTTCGGCCAGGGCTCGGCAGCCCATGTGGTACGGCTCGCCGGCTTCGCGACCCTTGTAATCCTTCAACAGAAACGGCACACCCGAGAACGCGCCAATTGGTAGCAAACCGTCTGCGTCCGCGCGGGCCCGCTCGAACTGACGATGAATCACCGCGTTGAGAGCCGGATCAAGGGCCTCGATGCGCCCGATGGCCGCATCCACCAGTTCTCTTGGCGATACCTCGCCCCTTCGAGCGAGGGCGGCCAGGCCGAGCCCGTCGAGCCCGTCGAGCCCGTCGAGCCCGTCAGTAAGGGACACGACCACCGTTGACGAGCATCGTTTGCCCACTCACGAAAGCGGCATCGTCTGATAGTAGATAGGCAAACGTGCCGTACAGGTCCTCTGGCTGCATCACTCGACCTAATGGGGTACGCGTCGGGTCGTAGGTGCCGAGCGCGTCTGAACCCGGGGTCGGTGTGAAACCAGGCGCAACGCAATTCACCCGGATCTGACGAGCGCCGTATTCATTGGACAGCGCCCGGGTGAGCGAGACGACGGCGCCCTTGGATGCCACGTAGTGGGCAAAGCCGTGACTCCCCGTAAAAGCAGTTTCGGATGCAACATTTACGATGCTGCCGCCCCGGCCGTCCATGTTGGCGGCGGCAGCTCGCGCGCAAAGAAACGTGCCACGGACGTTGACCGCAAACATGCGGTCCCATTCTTCGATCGTGAGGTCGTCGCTCGATTTGCGACCGCACAACCACGCCGCATTGTTCACCAGGCCGTCGATAGGGCCAAGCGATTCGAAGAATGCCGTGACCTCGGCTGAGCTGCTCACATCGCAGAGCGCGTCGACATCCCCAGCGATATCGGTGGTGATCACCGTGGTGCCGCGGTCACGAAGAAACGCGGTGAGACCAGCACCTATTCCTCGACCAGCGCCGGTCACCACCATGGTCTTGCCCACCAATAGCCCCCGACCCGCGGCGGAAGCAGCATCGGCGCCCGCTGGTGAGGTCATTGGGCGTCTGCCTCCCGCTTGAGGATGGTAACGACACCCTTGGTGCCATCGACTTCGATGGTGTCGCCGGTCTTGATGCGCTGTGTTGCGACCGAGGTACCAACGACGCAGGGAATGCCGTACTCACGAGATACGGTCGCTGCGTGGGTGAGCGAGCCGCCGCCGTCACACACGCAGGCCGCAATGATGGCGAAGGCGGGCGTCCAGTTCGGCGAGGTGGCCTCGGTGACCAGAATGTCGCCGTCCTCCAGATCGAACAGTTCGTGGGCCGACAACATGACCACGGCGCGGCCGGTCACGACACCACCCGAGGCCGGGAAACCAGTCAGGGTCAAGCTGTTCACATCGCTCTTGAGGCCCTCGAAGTAGTGATGGTGCATACCGAAAATCTCGATAAGGACCGGGTCTTCGATGGGGCCTTCGGGCATGGTGCCGACAACCTTGGGTACGGTCGGCCGCAGGGCCTGATAGCCGTGATAGTACTCCTGGCGGGCGGTGGCCAAGGGTTGCAGGCGCTTCCATGAATCCTTGCCGGAGGTCAGGTCCTGGATTTCCGGGTAGAAGAGGAACAGGCCGTCGTCGTACTTGTCGGCATCGAGCGCCTTCGACAGTTCCAACGCCCCCATGCGCAACGGGATAGAGGCGCGGAGGTCGATGTAGTAGTTGTGATCCTCATTCCACCACGCAAAGTTCGCCACGCTGCACAGATCGAGCAGCTGGTTGAATCCACCGAGCGCCTCGCCGCTCAGTTGCGAACGGGCCGCGTCGATGGCCTCGTCCCGCTCCTTGCGCGAAGCGACCAGAGCCGCGTCGAAATCGTGGCTCTCGTCCTTGGCGACGAAGTTGCGTAGCTGCCCGAGCGGCGAATCCTGGTTCTCGATCCACGACGGGATGGCAACATCGGAGATGCCCTCGGTGCGATGGCCGTAGACCTTGAGAAAGTCGTCGAACTTGGTCAGCCATACCGACGCATTGCCACCAGCATGCGACAACGCTCCACGAATCTGGTGCGGCTCGGCTTTGAAAAGGTCGGCAATACCGAGGCGCTTGGCTTCATCGGCCAGACCCCACATGGCACGGTCAGTCTCCATGATCTTGGAGTCTCGGCCCTGCAACATCTTTGAGATCTGGCTGGGGTCGATGCCGTTCTGAGCGCACAACCCGTACAGCTGCAAGTAGATGACCAGCAGGGGATACATGATCTCGAAATGGATCTCCCACGCCCGACCTTGGAACGTGACGGCGTCGGTGATGTACTGGCCGATCTCGGCCACCGACTTGCCAGAAAAGTCGTAGTTCTCGAAGTAGTTGAGCCCGAGGTCGAGTTCCCACTTGCGCTCTTCCCAGAGCGGCTCGAAGTTCTGGAGGAACACCGGCATGTTCTTTTCGATGCGGGCGGCGCGGTTGCCGATCTCCCACGGGGACGTGACGGCGACTTCGCCCTCGTAAAGGAATGGGCCACCCATGCGCTGCACGAGCCCGCCAGCCGGGGGCAGCGGAAGCTGATGGGCGGCAATCTGCGTCGAGAACGCTGCACCCTGCACCGTGGTCATACCTAGTGGCACGAATCCACGCGGCCAGTGGAAGTCGACAAACCAGAACTTGCTCTCGTCCTCCTTCCGGAACGGGCCAGACTTCTCGCGGATGTATGGTCGATCCAGATGCCTTGGCTCCCAACCCGGGTACCACCCATCGAGGAACTGATCTACCGGAACGATTTCAGCCATGTCCGACCCTTCAAGTACGTGTGCCAGCGTGTGCTGACCCACTGTGACTGATGTTACAACCCACATCAGGCTCCCTGCTATCAGTGTCGGCGGACGGTGGGAGGACTTGATCGAGCGGTAGACGCTAGGGTGCCGACGTCAACGAGCGAACTGGGGATTTCGTGGAGAGTCTGCTGGATACGGCCTTGCGCGCAGCGAGAGCCGGTGGCGAGAAGCTGCTCGAGGGCCTCGAACGGCCCAAAGACGTCATCATGAAGTCGAGTCGGGCCAACATCGTCACCTGGGCCGATGAAGCGGCGCAGGCTGCCATCATCGGCGTACTGCTGGCCGAACACCCCGATCACGGCGTGCTCGGGGAGGAGGGCGATGCCGGTGATCCCGATGGCCCGTACACCTGGATTGTCGACCCGCTCGACGGCACCTCGAACTACGCCCGTGGGCTCTCGCCTTGGGGCACGTCGATTGCCGTAAGGAAAACCAATGGTGCACTCGTCGCCGGCGTCGTCTTCGATCCGCTGCGAAACGAGCTCTTTTCCGCGGTGAAGGGAGCCGGCACCGATTTGCGTGTCTCTGACACGACCGATATCGCCAAGGGCGTTATTGCTACGGGTTTGCAGAACGATGATCCGGACATCATCCGCGAATACATACTTCGGGTCGAACAGATGCACCTGCACTGCCGGGCCGTGCGCAGCATTGGTTCACCGGCCTTCGCAATGGCTTACGTTGCGGCCGGCAAACTCGACGGATTCGTCGAGCGCCATGCCACCTACGCCTGGGACATCGCGGCCGCTGCGATCATGGTGGAAGAAGCGGGAGGTATTGTCACTGACTTCGACGGTGGTCCGATCAACCTCGGCGCCGGACTGTGCGATGTGGTGGCCGCACCCGCAGCTATTCATGCCGATCTGCTCGACATCGTAAACATGAGGAGGGCGCTGTGAGTGTCAATCTGCGGAATTACACCGTTGCGGTGTTCGGACTCGACCACGTGTTGCGGAGCGTTGCGAGTCACGCCTGGGACAATGCCTCGCCATGCGAGGGTTGGACCGCTCGAAACGTGGCCGGGCATGCCATCGGTGTCGTGAACAACGTGGCGGCTCGGGCCGGCCTCGGCCAATTGTGCGACCCATTCGGTGACACGGCGGCCATCGCCGGCGACGACGTGTACGCCACATGGCTGGAGATCCGTAGTCGTCTTTTCGAGGCGCTCGATCGGCCCGGAGCGTTGCAGATAGCGTTCGCATCGAGTGTCGGCGCTATGACTCTGGATGGATACATCGGCATGTTGACGGCTGACGCTCTCATTCACAGTTGGGACATCGCCCGTGCCGCCGGTGTCGATGAGCGTCTCGATCCAGCCCTCGTGGCCATTGTTCACCGTGACCTACACAAGCGAGATGCCGCAGTGATGCGGGCCCCCGGACGCTACACCGAGGCCATTCCCGCCGACGCGGAGGCCGATCTGCAGACCCAGATGCTGTCGTTCGCTGGTCGTACGGTTTAGGGGATCTCAGCGGACATCAGGAAGCGTGACCGCTCGGCCCGCGGTTGCGGGCGTCAGCACGTACTGGTGCACCATCGCGGGCAGGATGTCTCGTACGAAGGGGTAAAGCTGTCGCCAGGGGAGGCGGTGGCGCTCATCTCGCGGTGCCCGACGATGCTCGGCGTCGTTATCACGGTGCCGACGGGCCACTTGTTTGACCCACGCGACGTGAAGCAGTAGGCAGCTGACTCGTCGCTGCCCGGCGGGCGTCGCTCTGCCGACCAGCAGATGGCTAGTCGCCCACGAAAACCAGGAAGGCGTGGGTTTCCTCGGCGCACTTCTCCGCGAGATGTTCGAGTCTGTCTAAAACGGCAGGAGCGTGCGGAACCTGTCGGCGCAGGCGATGGATTTCGGGAATAACCGCCTGCATCTGCAGGCCCGAAAGCAGCGTGTCTCCGTAGGGATCGACGAGCCCGAGATACGGGAATTCGGCTGCGTCGAGCCCAGACAGCAACGCCTCTAGGTCGTCGTGCGGGTCGTGCAGGGTCTGCAGGATCTCGCCTCTGTTGGTTCGAAGCAATACGTTGAACGACATGTCTAGGGCCTTCCCGGAAACGCCGTAACGAGGTCGCCGTTCTTT
>JAYTVF010000195.1:0-5911 GCA_043744155.1 Acidimicrobiia bacterium
TACCGGTGCGAAGCGTTGCTCATCGTCGGCGTCGATCACCCTGACCGATGGTTCGACGAACTGAAGGGGCGGGTGCCAGTGGTGCGTGTCGGTTGGCCACCGTCGCGGGCTGCGGTGGACGTGGTACACACCCATGAGGCACGAGGTGTCGATACCGCCGTCGCCCACCTCGTAGACCTCGGTCACTCGAACATCGCCTTCGTAGACGGCGGCGACCTTCCGGGTGCCCGTCAGCGGCGACACGGCTATGTCACCGGCATGCGCCGTCGGGGTCGACAGGACGCGATCCGTGTCATCGCTGGCGACTACACCGATCAGGGGGGAGCGGATGCGGCGGTGGAGCTGCTCGCGGCCGGAGAACTACCGACGGCAATCATCACCGCCAACGACTGGTCGGCCGTCGGATTGCTGACGACCCTGATCCGCGAGGGCGTAAGCGTCCCAAGGGACGTGTCCATCGTGGGCTACGACGACAGTCTTCTCGCCCGCCGCACGTACCTCGATCTCACCTCGGTCGCCCAGGACACCGTAGGACTGGCTGAGGCCGCCATTGCGGCCGCCGCGCGCCGGCTCGCCGGCCTCGCTGGCCCGCCGACCGAAACCATCATCGAACCGTTTCTGGTCGTTCGCTCCAGCACCGCCGCACCGCGAGACCACGCGACCGTCGGTGGTCGCCGATAACGAAGTCGGCACGCCGGGTTCTCCGGCTGAGTAGCCTGCCACTGTGACCGCCTCTCGTGACACGAAGCCGACCCGGCGATCATTGGGCGCGAGCTATCACAAGCTGTTCACCGCAACGGTGATCTCCAATCTGGGCGATGGGGTGTCGTCGATCGCGTATCCGTGGTTGGCATCGGCGGTCACTCGGAACCCGCTGCTGGTGGCGTGCGTGGCGGTCGCTCAGCGGTTGCCGTGGTTGCTGTTCACGTTGCCCGCTGGCGTCATCACCGACCGAGTCGATCGCCGCAAAGCAATGGTGTTGATGGACGGCCTGCGCTTCGTGTTCACGCTGCTCGTGGCCTTCGCCGTGCTTAGCAGGCAGGGTTCGCTACCCGGGCCCAAGGATGTGAAGAACGTCGTCGGCACATCTACCGGCCTGTACCTGGTGGTGCTGGCAGCCACACTGCTGTTGGGGATGGCTGAAGTGCTGCGGGATAATGCCGGGCAGACATTCATGCCTTCCTTGGTCGGCGCTGACGATCTGGAGAAGGCCAACGGGCGCATGTGGTCCGCCGAGAGCATCGCCAACACCTTCCTCGGGCCGCCATTGGGTTCGCTGCTGTTGCTCGTGGCCTTTGCCGCCCCGTTCTTCGTGGATGCCGCATCCTTCTTCGCCGCAGCCGCGCTGGTTGCCGCCATCCCCGGCTCATTCCGGGCCGTGCGACCCGACGGGCATCAGCCGGCACCGTGGCGCGATGAACTGAAGGAAGGTTTCGGCTGGTTGTGGGCTCACGAGTTGTTGCGACCGATGGCCATCATCCTCGGGTTCATGAACCTGGCCGGCATGATTGGTTGGGCGACCATGGTGTTGTTCGCCCAGGAGGTTTTGCACGCCGGCCCAGTGCTGTTCACGGTCATCGGCTTCGGCACGGCCATCGGTGGGGTCTTGGGTGGCACGTTCGGCTCGGCCGCGTCCAAGCGCTTGGGTAGCGGCACGTGCCTGGCTATCGCTCTCGGCGCGCCAATTGCACTGACTACCGCCATCGGCCTCTTCCCGGTCTGGCCGGTGGTGATGGTGATGCTGGGGTTGGAAACCATGGTCGGTTCGCTGTGGAACGTGATCACCGTCAGCCTGCGGCAGTCAATCATCCCGCCGCACCTTTTGGGCCGGGTGAACAGCGTGTATCGGTTCTTTGCCTGGGGGATGATCCCGATCGGCGCGGCGCTTGGCGGTCTCATCGTGTCCATCGCAAGCCACCTGACCACCCGGGCATGGGCGCTACGGTCCGTCTGGTTTGTCGACGCCGCGGTCTACCTTGCCCTGTTCCTCTTCGGTCGATCCAAACTCACCACCGACAAGATCGAACGCGCCCGACAGCGGCGCATCGACCGTGACCTCATCGCCGCCATGGAAAAGTTTCCCGAGACCGAGGAAGAAATCGAAGAGGTCAAACGATCCTCCGTTCGCTGGGCGCAGAGCCTTCCCGATGAGGAATAGTGATTCGCGGCGAGGTCTGGTGGTTTGAGCCGCCCGATGACAAACCCAGACCAGTGGTCGTGCTCTCCCGCGATGTCATCGCGCAGCGAGCCAGCAAGATCACCGTCGCAGTTGTCACGTCGGCGGCTCGTGGCACCGTCACCGAAGTTGCTCTCGACGCTGACGATGGCATGCCCCGTCCTTGCGTGGTGACGTTGACCAACATCGCCACGGTCTTCCGGGGTCATCTCATCCGCCACATCACCACGCTCGGACCCGATCGTATGGCCCAAATCTGCGAAGCCCTCGAGATCGCAGTGGCCTGCTGACCGGCCGAAACAACGTTTGAGCCTTTGTCTCCTACAGGTTGCTGAGCCATCTGAATGATCTTGGCTTGCTCGTCCTTTGCCTCAGGTGAGCCGCTTCCGCACGAGGGCGGTGCCGACCCAGCCATGACCGAGCTATTTGAACAATTGAAAGGCGAGTCGGTCGCTCGTTCTACCTATCAGCGCTGCGACGCAATTGACGTAAGCTCGACGCGAGAAGCCGACCCACTTGAACCTGACTTGTGCCGATGAGAAGCGCGATTTGTTGCTGACTCATCTCCTCGAAATAGCGAAGATAGAGCACCGTCTTTTGTCGAGCGCTCAAGTCGGCGAACAACTGACCAACAAGACTCCGATCCAGCACACCGTCAAATCCAACCTCCGCAACACCTCGCGTCGTGCGTTCTAGCGCCGGCTCATCGAGGCTGGACGGTCGATACGACGCGTTGGCAGCCAAGGCCTCGACCACCGCTTCGGCCGAGACGTTCAACAACGACGCGATGTCGCTGACCCGCGGTGCCGACGCGAACTGGCGGGAGAAGGTCTCCGACACCGTGTTGACCGCGTAGCCAAGCTCCTTGGCGTGCCTCGGTACGTGCACGCCCCAGGTGTGATCACGAAAGTGGCGGCGCAATTCGCCCAGAATCGTGGGGGTTGCAAAGGCGCCGAAGGGCACGCCCCGGTGTGGGCCGTAGCGCTCGACAGCCTGGAGCAGGCCGATACGGGCGACCTGCACAAGGTCGTCGAAAGGTTCACCGCGATGGGCGAAGCGGCGAGCCATCCGCGTTGCCATCCAGAGGTTCTCCTCAACGATACGATCTCGCAGCGCGGGCTCACGACTGATCACGTAGCGAGCGAACAGGTCGTCAACCGAACAGCTTTCGTCAGCGGAGAGGTGAGCTACGGAGGTCATACGACCTACGTTCGTCGCAGCCGACGGTTTGGATTGCCGAATGTTTCGCATTCCTTGAGGTCTGTCAACGCTCCGAGGGACTCTCAAGTAATCGTCAAGCCATCATGTTTGAGTCTGGCGAAAAGTGGGTAATAAACAACCGGGGTCGGGGTCTCTCCACTATTCGGTCCCAAGGAGAAGTTATGGATTCGTTCACACGAAGGTCGTTCCTTGTCGCCTCGGCGGGCGCGGCGGGAACGGCGGCGGTCTTTGTAGCCCCCGGCCTCGCCAGCGCCGGCGAGACAGTGTCCAAATCAAAGACGCGGAGCACCAAGAAATCCCATCACAACGATTCGCTCATGAACACCGTGGTTTCGGTGCGAGACGCCGAGAACGGTGTGGTCGTTATCTACTCCCTCGACCGCGAGATCGTCGTTACCAGCCCTGATCTGGTAGCCGCCATCGCCGATGCCGCAGCTGGAAAGGACTGAACAAGATGTCTTCACATCGCGAAGCCCCAGAAATGTCCAAAGACCCCGTCGCTGACTCGACAGATGTCTACGCCTTCGTCAGCCCCGACAAGCCCGGCACCGTTACGCTGATCTCGAACTACATCCCGCTTGAGGATCCCGCCGGTGGCCCGAACTTCTTCGAGTTCGGCGACGACGTCGTCTACCGCATCAACGTCGTGAACGACGATGATATCGACGACGACCTTGCCTTCGAATTCCGGTTCACCACCGTAATCACCAACCCCGACACGTTTTTGTACAACACCGGTCCGATCATGTCGAACGATTCGGCCTCGTGGAACCGCCGCCAGACCTACTCGGTGTGGATGGTCGCAGAGGGCGGCGAGCGCACGCTCATCGGTTCAGATCTCACCTGCCCGCCCTGCAATATCGGCCCGCGCTCGACACCCGACTACCCGTCTCTGGCCAACTCGGCAGTTCACGACCTGGGCAACGGTGTCACGGTCTTTGCCGGCCAACGCAAAGAGGGCTTCTGGGTCGATCTCGGGTCGATCTTTGACCTGGGCACGTTGCGCCCGTTCCAGGGCCTGCACCTCATTCCGTCGGCGGCCGCCGTTGGGGTGAATGCTGCGCGTGGGTTCAATGTGCATACCATCGCCATCCAGGTACCGATTGCGATGCTGACCTCCGATGGCTCGACCCCGACCGACCCCGCGGCTCGTGAGGCCGTCATCGGCATCTACGCCTCGGCCAGCCGTCGCAAGGCCGTGATCCGTGACGAGGTGGCCACCGGCCCGTTCGTTCAGGTTTCCCGCCTCGGCAATCCACTGTTCAACGAGGTGATTGTTCCGATGTCCCGTAAGGACGAGTGGAACAAGAGCGAACCCAGGGAGGACGCCAGCTTTGCCAAGTACGTACAAAAGCCCGAGCTGGCCGGTCTGCTGCCGGTGCTCTATCCGGGTGTGTTCCCGAACCTGGCCGCACTGACCGCACCACGGGCCGACCTCGATGCAATTCTGCTCACGGGTATCCCCAGCGGCATCGTTCCCGGCTTTCAGAACTACACCGGTCCAATCAAGGCCGACTTGCTGCGTCTGAACGTCGCTATTCCGCCGTCCTCATCGCCGAGCCCGCTTGGCGTTGTCGGTGGTGACCTGGCCGGCTTCCCGAACGGTCGACGGGTGACGGACAACGTCGTGACCATCGAACTGCGAGCCGTCGCCGGGCTCACATATCCCCTTGTCGACCCCACCTACGTCCCCGACGGTGCGGCAGCCTTGGTGGAGGACGGCACCATGCCCCCGCCCGGGTTCCTTAATCACTTCCCGTATTTGGGATTGCCCACCAGCGGTTACGACTCCGTTCCCCCGAGCTAAGTCGATGACACTGGCGAGCGTGCACGAGCATGACCATCTGGGTTTGGTCGAGCATTCCCATGATCATCATCACCACCCCCGGCCGGCGGGCGAAACCCCGCCAGCCGGGGGGCCGGTCGTCCTCGACATCGGCGGTGACATCGGTGCGCTGATCGTCGAACTCGAGGGTCATCGCGACGAGTTGATCGGACATGAGCTCTACATCCGGCCGGTCGAAACACCCGACGCTCACGCAACTCACACGGGGATTTGGCCGCGACGTCTCGGACAACGCGAGGCCGTCGTAGCCGTGTTCCCCGAGCTCCGGGCCGGAAGGTACGACCTACTCGATGTTGATTTGCATCACCAGGCGACGGTCACCATTGCGCCAGGAGCAGTTGCTCAGCTGCGACTCGCACTCCATCATCATTAGCAGCCCCGGCCGACCCGGCTGTCGTGGACAGGTTCGACTCTCGCTCCAGGGGGAGTCGAGACCCTTCCCGACAGCCGGGTCGGCCGCACCACGTCAGCCAATCCGCTCCGATGATCCTGGCCGACATCACATCTTGTTCAGTCCGTTTGTCTCGCCGCCAGCCGCCGTGTGGCCAACCGAAACATCGTTTCGGGACCGTTGTGATCGATGTAGGCACCCTGCAGGTGGCGGGCCCCCTTGGTGGGATCGAACGGCGTGCGACCATGCAGCACACGGTGATTATCCATGAACATCA